>DATHNU010000634.1:0-2075 GCA_035485695.1 Reyranella sp.
GATACTCTCCAACACGCTGCAGCCACCCAGCGCAACGGGGCCCAGGGCGACAAGGCAAAGGGTGATCAGACTCGTGCGTCGCATCGTTCGTCCTTCGGTGTCCGCTTCTGTCCGCTGATCATGGCCGCATCAGGGCGCGCGCTGTTTTTCGCCGACGAGAGAATCGATGAGCATCAGTCCGACGCCGACAACGATCGCCGAATCGGCGACATTGAACGCCGGCCAGTGCCAGTGGCCAATGTGGAAATCGGCGAAATCGAAGACCGCTCCCCACCGGGCGCGGTCGATAACATTGCCGATAGCACCGCCCATGACAAGGCCGATACCCCATCCGGTCAGCACCCGGTCGGTTCGTCGCAGCCACACGAACAGCCCGACGCAGACCGCGACCGCGACCCCCGACAGCACCCACGGCGGCAGTGCGCCGTCGCCACCCAGAAGCCCGAAGCTGACGCCGCGGTTCCACACGATCACCAGCCGGAAGAAGCCATCGATCACCGGCACGATGGCGTCGACCTTCTTCAGATAGCCCAGCAGGAACTGCTTGGACGCCTGATCGGCGATCAGGGTGACGATGACCAGGATCATCGCCTGGCGGTCGATCGGCCTCATGGGATGCTCTTCGCTGGGAGCGCGCCACTCCAGTGGCGCTCATGCGGTGCTGAACAGCGAAGAAAGAAGCGCCACTGGAGTGGCGCGCTCCCAGCAAAGGCGCGTTCCAGCCTCATGCCGTCACCGCGGCTTCGCAGCGGCGGCAGAGCAGCGGATGCTGCGCCGACTTGCCGACCTCCTCCAGGACCTGCCAGCAGCGGGCGCATTTGTTGCCGTGAGCAAGCAGCGGCTCGACGGCGACACCCGCCACGTCGGGCAGGGTGAAGGTGCCGGGTGGACCCTTGTCCTGGCCCTTGCCCTCGAGCAGCTGGCTGTCGGAGGTTATGAAGATCTCGCAGAGGTCGAGCCCCTCGAACGCCTTCAGGTATTCGGGCGCGGCATGGACCCTGGGCGCCGCCTGCAGGCTGGAGCCGATGCGCTTCTCGGCCCGCTCGAGCTCGAGGGCGCCGGTGACGACGCGGCGCAGCGTCCGCACCCTCTTCCACTTCTCGCCCAGCGCCGCATCGAGCCAGGCCGCCGGGATCGTGGGATAGACGCGCAGATGCACGCTCTCCGCGGCCCCGTCCGGCACGTCATTGGGCCGGGCGAGCCAGGCCTCCTCGGCGGTGAAGCAGGTGATGGGCGCAAGCCAGGCGGTGACGAAGGAGAACAGCTCGGCCATCACCGTGCGCGCGGCGCGGCGGCGCAAGGTCTTGGGCGCATCACAATAGATCGCATCCTTGCGGATGTCGAAATAGAACGCCGAGAGATCGACGGCGCAGAAATTATGCAGCTCCGTCGCGATCAGGTGGAAGTCGAAATCCTCCACCGCCTGCCGGAAGCTCGCGTCGAGCTCGGCCAGGCGATGCAGAACCCAGCGCTCGAGCTCGGGCATGTCGGCATAGGCCACCTTCTCCGTCTGCGCCGCGTAGCCGTCGAGGCTACCTAAAAGGTAGCGCAGCGTGTTGCGCAGCCGGCGATAGGCCTCGGACTGGTGCTTCAGGATCTCCGGGCCGATGCGCTGGTCCTCGGTGTAGTCGGTGCCGACCACCCACAGGCGCAGGATATCGGCGCCGTACTGGTCGCACACCGTTTGCGGCGCGGTGATGTTGCCCAGCGACTTCGACATCTTGCGGCCCTGCTCGTCGAGCGTGAAGCCGTGCGTCAGCACGCCGTCATAGGGCGCGCGGCCGCGCGTGCCGCAGCTTTCCAGCAGCGAGGAGTGGAACCAGCCGCGATGCTGGTCGGAGCCCTCGAGATAGAGGTCGGCCGGCCATTTGAGCTCGGGATTGCCCTCGAGGGTGAAGACGTGCGTGCAGCCCGAGTCGAACCAGACGTCGAGGATGTCCCTCACCTGCTCGTAGTCCTGGGCCTTGTACTTGTTGCCGAGGAAGCGCTCGGGCGGACTTTCGAACCACACGTCGGCGCCTTCGGCGCGGAAGGCCTCTACCACGCGGCCCATCACCTCGGGGTCGCGCAACGGC
>DATHNU010000635.1:0-2867 GCA_035485695.1 Reyranella sp.
CTCGACGAGATCGAGGATCCGCGCATCTGGTGCGAGATCATCCGCCAGTGGTCGACGCTCCATCCCGAGTTCAGCTTCCTGCCGCGCAAGTTCAAGATCGCCATCACCGGCTCGCCCAACGACCGCGCCGCCGTCCGGGTGCACGACATCGGCCTGCGCCTGTGGCGCAACGAGGCGGGCGAGGTGGGCTTCGAGGTGATCGTGGGCGGCGGGCTCGGCCGCACACCGATGATCGGCAAGACCTTGCGCGAGTTCCTGCCCAAGGACGAGCTTTTAGCCTATCTCGAGGCGACGCTGCGCGTCTACAACCGCTACGGACGGCGCGACAACCTCTACAAGGCGCGCATCAAGATCCTGGTGCATGAGATCGGAACCGAGAAGATGCGCGAGGAGGTCGAGGCCGAGTACGCCGAGATCAAGGACGGCGCGCTGAAGCTCTCGCGGGAGACCATCGAGTCGATCGCCCGTCAGTTCGCGCCGCCCGCGCTGCCGCATCGGCCGGCTATGGTGGGCGCGGTGGAAGCGCTGAGGCTGGAGGACAACGACTTCGCGCTTTGGCTGAAGTCCAACACCGCACCGCACCGCATGGCGGGCTATCGCATCGTCACCGTCTCGCTGAAGCCCGCCGGCGCGCCGCCGGGTGATGCGAGCTCGGTGCAGATGGAAGGCGTGGCCGACATCGCCGACGCCTACAGCCAGGGCGAGATCCGCGTGAGCCACGAGCAGAACCTGGTCCTGCCGCATGTCGCGGTCGAGGATCTGCCGGTGGTCTGGCTGGCGCTCGGCCGGCTGGGCTTCGCCGAGGCCAATGTCGGCAAGATCACCGACATCATCGCCTGCCCGGGTCTCGACTATTGCGCCTTGGCCAACGCACGCTCCATCCCGGTGGCGCAGAGCATCTCCAACCACTTTGCCAGGATCGGCCTGCAGCACGACATCGGAGATCTCAAGATCAAGATCTCGGGCTGCATCAACGCCTGCGGCCATCACCATGTCGGCCATATCGGCATCCTGGGCGTCGACAAGAACGGCGTCGAGCTCTACCAGATCAGCCTGGGCGGCGACGTCGATTTCGGCAAGACCGCGCTCGGCACGATCCTCGGTCCGGCCGTGGCCGCCGACAAGGTGGTCGAGGCGGTGGACGCGCTGGTGGCGACCTATCTCGACGCCCGCGCCGACGGCGAGCGCTTCGTCGACACTTATCGGCGCATCGGCGCCCAGCCCTTCAAGGATCGCGTCTATGACATTGTTTAGGGAGACCGGGGTCGTCGAGGATCCCTGGCACAAGCTCGACGACGACGCGCCCGTGCCGGCCGACGGCATGGTGCTGGTGAGTCTCATCCGGTGGCGCGAGGCGCGGGCGGCTTTGCTGGCGCGCCGCGGACCGGTCGGCGTGGCGCTGGCCAACATCGATCCCGTCGATGCGCTGGCGTCGGACGTCTCGCGGCTCGACCTGATCACGCTGCACTTTCCCAAGTTCAGCGACGGCCGCGCCTACAGCCAGGCGCGCCTGTTGCGCGAGCGGCTGGGCTACCAGGGTGAGCTGCGCGCCACCGGCAACGTCCTGCAGGACCAGGCGCCCTTCATGCTGCGCTGCGGCTTCGATGCCTTCGAGAGCGAGCAGAAGGGTTTCGGCGACGCGCTGGCCCGGGCGCGCACCCTGTTCAGCGTGGTCTATCAGCCGACCGAGGACGGCCGCGCCACGGCGTCGCTGCTGCGGCTGAAACGGCGGAATGTAGTCGTTTCATAGCTGGGCGCGCGCCACTCCAGTGGCGCGTCATGGTCTTTCGAACCGCGGGGCCTCGGGCCCGCTCATGAGCATGATGCGGGCCGGAGGCCCGCGGTCCGCATGAGCATGAGAAGACGCGCCACTGGAGTGGCGCGCCCCCAGCAGTCGCGCTAGGTTTCCTCCATAAGAACGACACGGAGGAACGTTGTGGACAACGGGCACCAGGTCGAGACGCGCAACACCGCGCACTTCCGCCACGACTACGCCAGCGACCAGTCGGACCTGCGCCGGCTCTACGAGCAGGCCAAGCTCGATCAATGGAATGCCGCCCGCGACATCGACTGGGCGGTGCCGCTCGAAGGCGACGGCGGGCTGATCTCCGACGATCTTGTCGACATCCACGGCACGCGCTTCTGGGACGGCCTCTCGCAAGCCGACCGCATCGAGCTCAACCGCCGCGTCACGCGCTGGCGCCTCTCCACGCTGGTGCAGGGCGAGCACGGCGCCATGCTGCTGTGCAGCCAGCTCGTCGAGAACGTGCAGGGCCAGGACGCCAAGCTGTTTCAGGCCACCCAGGTGGCCGACGAGGCACGGCACAACGAGGTGCTGCAGCGCTATCTCGAGCTGCGCCTCGAGGGCGAGATCTATCCGGTCGGCGGCAACGTCCGGGAGATCTTCGACACGCTGCTCGGCACCTCGTCGTGGCACCTCAAGACGATCGGCCTGCAGCTTGTCGCCGAGACCTTCGCCGTGTCGCTGTTCCGCATGCTGGCGGAGTCCTCCAAGGACGAGGTGCTGCGCCAGGTCTGCCGGCGCATCCTGCAGGACGAGGCCCGCCACATGGGCTTCGCCATGCTGTCGCTGCCGGCCATCGTCGGCCAGGCGACCGAAGCCGAGCATCGCGAGATGGAGGATTTCGCGGTGTGGGCGCTCAGCCGCACGCTCTCCGGCATCTTCCCGCTCGCCGTCTACCAGGAAATGGGTTTTAGCAAATCCGATCTCGAGGAGATCAAGCGCTACCGGCGCGAGCGCGCGGCCGGCGGCGACTAGACCGCCTTCCGCAAGTACTTCCGCCGCGACCTGCATGGCGGCCTGGTGCGCAACCTGCGCAAGGTCGGGCTTCTGACCGAGCGGATCG
>DATHNU010000636.1:0-6342 GCA_035485695.1 Reyranella sp.
GGCGGCGCTCACCATCGGCACGACCGCCGCCGATCTCTGCAAGAGCCAGGGCTACACCGTGTCGGTGACGGTGGTCGGGCGCAACGGCGAGGTCATCCTGCAGATGCGCGGCGACAACGCCCCGCCGCACACCATGGAGAATTCCTTCCGCAAGGCCTATTCGGCGCGCAGTTTTCGCGTGCCATCGGGCGAGCTCGTCAAGCGGGTCAAGGACAACCCGACCGCGCCCTTCGTCTATCTCAGCAACGTGGTCGCCGCCCAGGGCGCCCTGCCGATCAAGGTCGGTGACGACGTGATCGGCGCGGTCGGCGTCTCGGGCGCGCCCGGCGGCGAGAAGGACGAGGTCTGCGCCAAGGCCGGCATCGACAAGGCAACGGATACGCTGAAATAGGAGTCCGTTCATTGCCGGTGCGATCAACCTCCGTTTTCCAGATATCGAATAACGCTTCTTGACGGCCGCGAGAGGCGGGGAGCACGATCCGGCCAACGAAGAATAAAAAGTAAAAAGAGTACGCATCCGCAAGCGATGCGCGCGTCGGCTCAGCTCAACAGCCACAGCCACGGAGGGAACATGATCACGCTCACCATCAACGGTCAGTCGCGTCAGGTCGACTCGGCCGACGACACGCCGCTGCTCTGGGTCATCCGCGAGCAGCTGCAGATGACCGGCACCAAGTTCGGCTGCGGCGCCGGCCTGTGCGGCGCCTGCACCGTGCATCTCGACGGCGTCGCGGTGCGCTCGTGCCAGACCGCGGCCAGGGACGCCGCGGGCAAGAAGATCACCACCATCGAAGGGCTGGGCGGCGGCAAGCCGCACGCGCTTCAGGTGGCGTGGGAGGCGGAGCAGGTGCCGCAATGCGGCTACTGCCAGTCCGGTCAGATCATGCAGGCGGCATACCTGCTGGCAAAGAATCCCGATCCGACCAAGCAGGAGATCGTCGCCCATATGGACGGTAATCTCTGTCGCTGCATGACCTATGGCCGTATCCAGCGCGCGATCATCCGCGCCGCTGCCGATATGCGCTCCAAGTCGGGAGCCTGAGCCATGACCAAAATAGATCGCATCGGTTTGCCGTCGGACCTCAAGCGGCGGAATTTCCTGATCGGCTCCGGCGCCGCGGGCCTGGCCTTCGGCTATGTCGCGGTTTCAGGCGTGCCCGGCATCAGCGACGCGCTGGCCGCCGGCAAGTTCGAGCCCACCGCGTGGTACTCGATCGCGCCGGACGGCAAGATCACCGTGATGGTCGGCAAGGCCGAAATGGGCCAGCACGTCTCCTCGGCAATGGCGCAGATCGTCGCCGAAGAGCTCGAGGCCGACTGGCGCATGATGAACATCCAGCTCGTCGACAACGACCCCAAGTTCAACGACCCCGTGCTGGGAGCGCTGATCACCGGCGGCTCGTGGAGCGTGCGCATGAACTTCGACGCGATGAGCCGGGCGGGCGCCGCCGGGCGCCTCACGCTGATCGAGGCGGGTGCTGCGATGATGGGCGTGCCGGCCGGCGAATGCCGAGCCAGCAACAGCCAGGTCATCCATAGCAAGACTGGAAAAAAGGTGAGCTATGCCAAAATCGTCGCCGACGGCAAGGCTGGCAAGGTCTGGACCGCCGACGAACTGAAGGCGATCAAGCTCAAGACGCCTGCCCAGTACACGCTGATCGGACAGTCCGTGCCGCAGCTCGACATCCCGCCCAAGACCAACGGCACGGCCAAGTACGGCATCGACGCCATGGTGCCCGGCATGCTGTACGGCAAGCCGCTCGTGCCGCCGGTGCGCTACGGCGCCAAGGTGACGGCGGTCGACGATTCGGCTGCCAAGAAGGTCAAGGGCTTCGTCAAGGCGGTCACCCTCGACGACAAGACCGGCACGACGTCGGGCTGGGTGGTGGCGGTGGCCACGACCTACGATGCGGCGAAGAAGGCGGCCGAAGCGCTCAAGGTCACCTATGACAAGGGTCCCAACGCCAACGTCTCCGACCAGACCTTGATCGACGAGGCAAGGCGGCTGCAGAAGGCCGAGGATTCGGGGCAGCTCTTCGTCAAGAAGGGCGACCATGTCGCGGCGATCGCCGGCGCGGCCAAGACGCTGGAGGCGGAGTATTTCACCTCCATCAACATCCACGCGCCGCTCGAGCCGATGAATGCGACGGCCTACGAAAAGGACGGCGTGTGGCACATCCACACTGGCAACCAGTTCGCCTCACGCAGCGGCGGGATCGCTGCCGGCGCGCTGGGCATCGATCCCAAGAACGTGGTGCTGCATCAATATTTCATCGGCGGCGGCTTCGGCCGGCGTCTCGATGCCGACATGGTGGTGCCCGCGGTGCTGGCATCGAAGGCCGTCGCCAAGCCGGTGAAGCTGATCTATGCGCGCGAAGACGACATGGCGATGGATTTCACCCGGCCGCTCACCTACCAGAAGGTGAAGGCCGCGCTGGACGCCGACGGCAAGCTTGTCGGTCTGGCGCACGACGTGGTGTGTGCCTGGCCGACCAAGCGCTGGGGCATCCCGGAGTTCCTGACGCCCGCGGTCGACAAGAAGGGACCGCTCGACAGCTTCACGGTGAACGGCGCCGACTTCTGGTACACCGTGCCGCACCATCAGGTCCGCGCCATCCTGAACGAGCTGGCACAGCAGGCGACGCCGTCCGGCCAGCTCCGCTCGGTGGCGCCGGGTTGGACCTTCTGGGCGGTCGAAAGCATGATCGACGAGCTTGCCCATTCGGCGGGCAAGGATCCGGTCGACTACCGGCTGGCGCTGCTCGATGGCGCGGGCGACAACGCGGGCGGCGCCAAGAAGCTCGCCAATGCGCTCAGGACGGCCGTCGGCCGTTCGGGCTACGGCGCCGTGACGCTGCCCAAGAACAGCGGCATCGGCGTGGCCTGCGTGAGCTCGCAGGAACGCGCCACCGCAACCTGGACGGCCTGTGCTGCCCAGGTCGAGGTCAATCCCACCAGCGGCGAGTTCAAGGTCAACCGCCTGACGCTCGCCATGGATCTCGGCACGGTGGTCAATCCTGACGGCGTGAAGGCCCAGATCGAGGGATCGGCGCTGTGGGGCATGTCGCTGGCGCTGTTCGAGAAGGCGCCGCTGGAGAACGGCGCGCTTCAGGTGTCCAACTTCAACGACTACACGCCGATGCGCATGAGCCAGATGCCGGACCTCGACATCAGCGTCATCGCCAGCAACGACCCGGCGTCGGGCTGCGGCGAGCCCGGCGTCACGGTGATCGCGCCCGCGATCGCCAACGCCATCTTCAACGCGGTGGGCGCCCGCGTGCGCTCGCTGCCGATCACGGCGGAGGCGGTGAAGGCGGCGATCAAGGCCTGATGCCGGTTTTACCTCGTTGCTACGGAGCGGACACAACTTAAAGTCATACCTCCCCCGTCTTACGGGGGAGGTGCCCCCGAAGGGGGCGGAGGGGGAAGGCCTCACAGGGGATTTCTGGAAATTTCAGATCTAGAATATTAGGGCACCACGACTGGGGCTTTCCCCCTCCGGCTCTGCGGGCCACCTCCCCCGTACGACGGGGGAGGCATGAAATAGCATCCTTGTATTTGCGAATCCGTTTCGCCAATTTGGGGCGATGACACTGGCGCACCTCGTCCTGTTCTTTCTCGCCTGCGGCGCGGCGACGTTTCCGCTGACGCTGGTGGCGCTGCGCTATGCCGCGTCGTTGTCGCCCGCCAGCGCCTTCGCGCAGAAGATCGGCCGCGGCTTCGAGGCGGCGCTCAGCCTGTCATTCGTGATCTGGCTGTTGGGCGCGCTGGTCTTCTACACGATCGCGCTGCAGATCGAGCGCCAGAAGCCCTGCGACGACCAGCATACCAACCAGCTCACCCCCGAGTGCCGGAAGATGCTGGGCGCCAAGGACTAGAAGAGCCGAACCGGCGGCGAGTCCCCGCACGGCCGGGTCAGACCTACACCCTTAGGTTGCATCCTTATCTATTTGTGCAATCTTTTTCCTGTCGCCCGGCAGCGATTGGTGGCATAGTCCGTGCTGAAACCGCACGTTTGCCTGGGAGTGGGCCCGGCAATGCGGATGGTCGGCGCGCTGCTGCGTCTCGCCACCGGCCTGTAGAGCATCGAGGGGCGCGGCGGTGTGGCTGCGCCCGTGCGGGGCGCGGCTGAGCGGGGGAGAACGTCATGACGACAGTCGACAATCTGCAGGCGCTGCCGGTCAGCGGTCCACGGGCGCCGGATATCAGCAAGAAGCAACTCCTCACGCAGTTCCGGGCCGACATCTACGGCAAGGAGGTGCAGGACGCCGTGACCTACTCCTATGTCTGGCTGGCCGACCAGATGGGGCATGTCTGCCTGGGAATCGTGATCAATTTCATCCTGACCTACCTGCTGAAGTGGCTGCTGGGGGTGCTCGGGCTCGTATGGTCCTGGGACAAGATCGGTGTCTTGCTGATAGGTACGGCGATCGTCGCGTTTTGGGAATTCTGTGCCTTCCGGAGTGCTGTCAAAAGCGCGACGGGGCTGTTCACGCTCGACCGCAAGCTGCTGCGCGACAATGCCATCATCGCCGCGGCCTACATGGTTCTGGGCGTGGCCATTGGTTACGCCTTCCAACTGCCCGAATACGGGCTGCGGGCTTTCCTCGTTCTCGTCTTGCTGGGCATCCTCCCCGGGGCGTACTGGTTGCGCCAGAAGATCATCTGGCAGAAGGCGGCGCTGCCATACCTGTTCCGTCTCGCCGATGCCCAGCGCACCATCGACGTCAAGAACGCCGACGCGCTGCAGAAGCTGATCAACGAAGAGGCACCGCCCGCGAAACCGCCCCGTCAGGTGGTGATCGGCGGTCCGATCGGCTCGGGCCGCTCGGGCATCGCCGCGGGCATCGGCACCGAGTTCGCCTTCAAGAAGGCGATGGTGCGCTACATGAGCCTGGCCGCATTGCTCGAATTCGCCGCGCTGCCGCCCAAGCCGCTCTTCGCCGACGACCCCGGCCCCAAGAACATCGGCTATTGGCGATGGAGCGAGGCTCAGGTCATCATCATCGACGACATCGGCCCCCTGATCGCCGCCCGGGATCACGCGGGCACGATGACTCCCGAGCAGTTCAAGCAGGTGCTCGAGAACGGCCTGGGGGCGATCGTCGGGATTCTCGCGCAGTGCCACACGGTGTGGGTGCTGGGCGACCTGCGTGCCGGCGGCGACACGGCGATCAAGGGCTCCACGCTCGACGAATTCGCCGCCGTGATCGCGGGCTTCTGCAGGGCCATCGAGAACGCCCTCGTGATCGAGCTCTCGGCTGCGCCCGAGGCCGATCAGCAGGCGGTCGCGCCAACCAAGTCCGAAGGCACACCGCGTCCCGCACTTGTTCGCGAGGTCATGCCGCGAATGTGAATGGAACGGCAGGCAGGCGAAGCCGGATCACACCTGGTGCGCCAGCGGCGGCGCCGGAATCGGGCGCACGCGCTCATAGGCGGCGGCGGCGCGCAGGACCAGCGCATCGCGGGCGTGGCCGCCCACGATCTGCAGGCCGATCGGCAGGCCCTCGCGGTCGAGACCGCAGGGGATGGTGGCGGCGGGCTGGCGCGTCAGGTTGAAGGTGAGGGTGAAGGGCGTCCAGCCGATGTCGACGCCGTCGCCGCCCCAGGCGCCGTTCTCGTTCACCGCGAAGGCGGTCATCGGCATGGTGGGCGTCAGCAGCAGGTCGTACCCGGCCATGAACTGGTTCATGATCGTGCCGAGCTGCTGGCGCTGGTGGATCGCCGTCACCACCGCTTCCTGGCCGAGACTGGCGCCGAATTCGGCGGCCTTCAGCAGGCCGGGATCCATCAGCGCGCGCCTCTCCTCGCTGAAACTCTTCACCAGCATGACGACGTTCGACTGCCAATGCGCATTCAGGATCTTGCGTGGCTCGAGGCCCTGCAGATCGGGCGAATCCTCGACCACGCGGGCGCCCAGGGTCTTGAACACCTTCATGGCGTTCTCGACCGCGACCGCCACGTCGCGGTCGATCTTGTCGCGCTCGACGAAGCCCAGGTTGGGGGAATAGGCGATGCGCAGCCCCTTCACGCCCTTGTCGAAGCCCTTGAGATAATCCTCCTCGTCATCGGGCCGGCCGTAGAGGTCGCGCGGATCGGGCCGCGCCATGACGTTCATCATCATCGCAGCGTCGCGCACGCTGCGCGTCATCGGGCCGATGTGGGACAGCGTGCCCTGCGCGGAAGGCGGATAGAGCGGCACGCGACCTTGCGTCGGCTTGAGGCCAAACAGGCCGGTGAAGGCGCAGGGGATGCGCACCGAGCCCGCGCCGTCGGTGCCGACGGCGAGATTGCCCATGCCGACCGCCTCGGCTGCGACGCCGCCGCCGGACGAGCCGCCCG
>DATHNU010000637.1:0-2064 GCA_035485695.1 Reyranella sp.
GTCCACCTGCTCGAGCCGCGCTACGCCACCAGCGAGCCGATCACCGCCGACACGCTGGAAGAGCTTGTCGCCCAACTCGACATCGACGACAAGGCGCAGGCGATCCGCACCTTGCATGAGTACAACGCGGCCGCGAGGCACGCTGCTGACGGCTTCGACCCCACCCAGAAGGACGGGCTCGCCACCACCGGCCTCGCGCTCGAGAAGACCAACTGGGCGACGAAGCTCGAGAAGCCGCCCTACTACGCCTATTCCGCCACCGGCGGCATCACCTTCACCTTCGGCGGGCTGCGCGTCGACGAGAACGCTCAGGTGATCGCCACCGACTGGCGGCCCATCGGCGGCCTCTTCGCCTGTGGGGAAATGATTGGCGGCCTCTTCTACGACAATTATCCGGCCGGCACCGGCCTCGTTTCCGGCGCCACGTTTGGCCGCATCGCCGGCCGCGCCGCGGCGCAGCTCGGGTCGAACAGCCCGGCTATGGCGGGAGCGGCAGCATGAGCCAGACCATCATTCAGCGCCTGGCCGAGCGCATTCGTTCGTTTGGCGAGAAGAACGTCACGAAACAGGCGATCGGGCTCTCCAGGACAGCGATCATCGACACGATCGGCGTGACCCTTGCGGGCTCGGTGGAACCCTGCGCCGTCAACCTGCTGCGCACCCCCGGCGTCGCCGAGGCGCCGGGGCCGTGCACCCTCTTCGGCACGAACCGCAAGACCTCGGCGCTCGATGCCGCTTTCTTCAACGGCACGTCGTCGCACGCGCTCGACTACGACGATTTCAGCCAACCGATGGGCGGCCACCAGTCCGCCCCCCTCGTCGCGCCTTTGCTGGCGGTCGCCGAGGAGCGCGGCTTCTCCGGCGCGCAACTCATCCAGTCTTACGTCCTGGGTATCGAGACGGAGATTCGCCTCGCCCGTGCCGTCAATTTCCACCACTACGACAAGGGTTGGCACCCCACCGCGACGATCGGCGTTTTCGGCGCCGCTGCCGCAATTGGTCACGTGATCGGGCTCGACGAGCAACGACTTTCCGTCGCCCTCGCCATCGCGGCCTCCTTCGCTTCCGGCGTGAAGGCCAATTTCGGCACCATGGTCAAACCCCTGCATGTCGGCCAGTCTGCCCGCAATGGCCTGCTCGCCGTTCTCCTCGCGGAAGCCGGCTACGACGCCAACCCGGCCGTGCTGGAGCACAAGCAGGGGTTCTTCAACGCCTTCAACGGCCCCGGCAACTATGACCCCGACAAGATCTTCGACCACTGGGCCGACCCGCTCGAAATCGCCGGCAAGACCATGGGCCTCAAGCAGTTTCCCTGCTGCGGCAGCACCCATCCGGCCATCGCAATGATGCTCGCGCTCCGCCAAGAGGAAGGCGTCCGCGCTGACGACGTGGCGAAGATCGAGATTGTGCCACACCGCCGCCGTCTGCCGCACACCGACAATCCCAGCCCGCAGACGCCGCTGCAGGCTAAGTTCAGCGTGCAGTACGCGGTCGCCCGCGCCTTGCTCGACGGCGCGGTGCGCATTGCCGATTTCGAGGCCGACGCGCATTTCGACCCGTGCATCCAGGCGCTGCTGGCCAGGACCACCGCCTTCCCGCATCCGGACATGGCCGACGATGCCGCCGGGCAGTTTAGCGCCGAGGTCCGCGTGACCCTGAACGACGGCCGCATCCTCTCGCGCCGCGTCGACGACATGGCCGGCCGCGGCGGCGACAACCCGATGTCGAGCGAAGAGCTGTGGGAGAAATTCGACGACTGCGCCCGCCGCGCCTTGCCCAAGCAGGAAATCATGCCGCTGTTCGAACGACTCGAGACGCTGGAGAAGGTCGCCGACATCCGTGACGTCACCCGCCTGTTGCTGAAGCGGCCCCTGCCCGGCACGGTGACACAAGCCGCGAAGCCGCCGGCTGCCCCGCCCAACGGGAATACGCTGCCGGAAACGGGCTGGGTTCCTTAAGCCGAGCGGGTCTGGGGCTTGATCGGGTCCGGAAGGCGTTGGTGCACGAATATACCTCCGGCGGCATTTCTCCCATCGCCACCCATTTTATTTGACCCGAACACAA
>DATHNU010000638.1:0-6535 GCA_035485695.1 Reyranella sp.
CGATGGGATGGACCGTCGGCACGTGCGAGGTCGCGGCGACCATGATGTTGCGCGTCTCCTGGGCCAGCCCCGCCGCCCAGGTGTAGGTCTCGAACGATTCGCCGTTGAAGTCGGTCGTGCCGCCGAAGCCGCGCCAGCGCGCCACCGGCAGGGCCAGCTCGAAACCCATGGCATCGGCGCGCCTGACGATCGCGGACGTATGTTCCCAGGTCACCTTATAAGTGGTGGGCGCGTGCGAGATGTTGAGCCCGTAGCTGCAATTGATGCCGAACACGCCAAGCTTCAGCTTCTGGTCGTTGTACAGCGGCACGTGCGCACGGCGGTACTCCTCCAATGCAATCGCCTCGGCCTTGGTCATCCTCACCATCACTGGTTTTGCGCGCATCTTGGGGCCAAGATGCTTCGGGTGCCAGAAATCTGTCGGAGGACGGAGATGAACGCGCCAACGATGCGATCAGCGGTCACTAGGGCGGTGGGCAACCCCGCCAAACTCTTGCGCGAGCAAATTCGAGCCGGTCGCCACAGCTCGGTGACGACGGGCCTGGCGCCGGGCCATGTGCAGGCCAACCTGGTGATCCTGCCGGCCGATTGGGCCGGGGAATTCGCGGCGTTTTGCGCGGCGAACCCCAAGCCCTGTCCGCTGATCGCACAGGGCGAGCCCGGCGACCCCGCCTTGCCGGGCCTGGGCCACGATATCGACGTCCGACGCGACCTGCCGCGCTATCGGGTGTTCCGTGACGGCGCGGCCATATCGGAAGAGACCGATATCACCAGCCTGTGGCGGGACGACCTGGTCGCCTTTGCCCTGGGCTGCTCCTATTCGTTCGAGGCGGCGCTGCTCGACGCGGGGGTTCCGATCCGCCACATCGAGCAGGGCAAGAAGGTCTGCACCTATCGCACCGGGCTCGACACCGTGCCGGCCGGGCGCCTGCATGGCCGCATGGTGGTGTCGATGCGCAACTTCACCGTGGCCAACGCCATCCGCGCCATCGAGATCACCTCGCGCTTCCCGCGGGTGCACGGCGCGCCGATCCACTTCGGCGATCCCGCAGCGATCGGCATCGCCGACATCGCCAGGCCCGAGTATGGCGGCGAGCCCGACATCCGGCCCGGCGAGGTGCCGCTGTTCTGGGCCTGTGGGGTCACACCGCAGGCGGTGGTCGAAGCGGCGAAGCCACCGTTCTGCATCACCCACAAGGCGGGGCACATGCTGGTCACCGACCGATTGAACGAGGAGTTCCGCGAGGCTTGAGGGTTGACAGTGCCGCCCAGCCATCGCCCGATGCGTGCGCGAACAACGATAGGGAAGGAAGAAGGCTGATGTCCGAGACGCCGACCTTCGGCCGCTACGCCGAAATCCCGTACGACAAAATGACCGCGGAACAACAGGAAGGCTACAAGGCAATGATCGCGGCCCGCGGCCGCTTGCCGGGCCCGACCAAGATCTGGGTGCACAATCCGAAGCTCGCGAAAGTCGCCGGCCCGTTCGGCGCGCATTTCCAGCCAGGCCACTACTCCCTGACCGAGCGCGAGCGCGAGATCGCCGTCTGCATCATCACCAGCCGCTGGCATTCGGCCTATCCCACGGCCGCGCACGAGCGGCACGCCAAAGAGGTCGGGCTGCCGGCCGCCAAGGTCGAGGCGATCCTCGGCGGGATGCCGGTCGCATTCGACGACGAACGCGAACAGATCGTCTACGAGATGGCGACGGTGCTGTCCAACGCGCGCTGGGTGCCGCGCGGGCTCCATGACCGCGCCGTCAAGGCGCTCGGGCATGTCGGAGTCACCGATGTCATCACGTTGATGGGGCATTACACCAGTGTTGCGATGACCCTGGCCTTCTATGATGTCCCGGACGGAGCGGCGGGCATGGCGCGCTGAACACACCCGCATTGCGACACGGGGAGGACCCCTACGTTCGCTGCGCCAGTGCCTACTGCATTGATGGGGCGCGATGAGGAAGGACCCAATCACACCCGCCTGCCTGCCCGGTCACAGTGCAGCTGCCGGGATGGGCAGGATGCTCGACACCTTCCAGCCGTCGGCGGTTTTGCGCAGGACCAGATTCATGAGGAATCGCGTCGTCTGCGCAGGCTGGCCGGCACCACCGATTGTGAAGGTGATCGGGATGAAAAGCTGCGCGACGCTGTCGTCAATGATCATCACCTTCAGCTCGGACGGATGCGGTTCGAGCTGCCATGTGCCCTGGTAGAGAGCGGCGAACCGCTTCATTGCCGCCTCAGGCCCCCAGACCGCCGTTCCGCGCGTGATCCAGAGGAAATCCGGGGAATCGAGCAGCAGGCTCGCCACCGCCTTCTCGTCGTGTGCGTTTTGCGCAGCCACGAAGCGCTCGAAGGCGGCACGCACCTCGTCCGTCGGTGCGGCCATGGTCGCACCGAATGGCAACGCGCCAAGGACCACGGCCAGGGCCAGGCCTGCTGCGGCCGTCAGCCGGCGCAAGGCGGAGAATCCGCTTCCCTGCTTCATCTGTTTGTCCTCCTTGTATCCGATCGCGGATATAACGAGGATGAGCGCCCTCGAGTCTTTGGAGTTTTCTTGGATTTGAGATGGCCCGTATCGCTGTCGAAATCTTCGAATTCGGCGACTTCGTCCTCGACCCGGCGGAACGCCTGTTGTTGTTTCGCGGCCAACCGGTCCGACTCACGCCGAAGACCTTCGATCTCCTCGTGGCACTTGTCCGGCATCGTGGAAGATTGATGAGCAAGGATCGGCTCCTCGACGAAGTGTGGCCGCAGATCTTCGTCGCCGAGATCAATCTCAGCGTGAACATCTCGGCGTTACGCAAGTGCCTGGGCCTCGACCGCGGTCGTCAGGCATTCATCGAGACCGTTCCCAAGGGCGGCTACCGCTTCGTGGCGCCGGTCAGGGTCGCTAGCCGCGCGGCGACGTCGTTCCTGCGCCCCGGCGCGAACGAAACATCCGAACGCAGACAAGCCGGGGAAGATGCGCAACGTGCCTATCTGCAGGGCCGCTACCACTGGGGCCGCCGCACGTTCGTTGGCCTCGAGAAAGCGATTCAACATTTCTGGCGCGCGTTGGCGTTCGACCCCGAATTTGCTCCAGCCTATGCCGGGCTTGCCGACGCCCGCGCCGCACAAGGCCATCTGGGCTACGTCGCTCCAGCGGATGCCTTTCCAGCGGCGGCTCGATATGCGGCAAAAGCACTGGCACTCGATGACGCCCTGGCCGCGCCGCATGCGTCGCTGGGTTACGTCAAGCTTTACCACACCTGGGACTGGGTTGGCGCCGAGAGGGAGTTCCGGCGCGCCGTCGCGCTCGATTGTTCGAGGGCAGAGCCCCACCAGTGGCTTGCGACGTTCCTGCTCGTCGCCGGACGGCCCGCCGAGGCGTACGAGGAGATCGAGCGAGCCCAAGCCTGCGAGCCGCTATCGCTCGCGATCAACACCGACTTGGGGTTCATTCATTACTACTCGGGACGCTACGAGGAAGCGGTCAGGCAACTGGATGCCGTTCTCGAGATGAATCCCGACTTTCCGGCAGCACACCTTTGGATGGGCCGGTCGCTGCAGGAGCTCGGCCGACACGATGACGCCATCGAAGCCTTCCGCCGGGTCGACAGGCAACTGGAGGGGTGGTCGGTTTCGATCGCCGCCCGCGGGCATGCCGAGGCCATGGCAGGCCAAAGAGATGCGGCCCGCCAGACCCTGGCCGAGTTGCGGCAGTTGGCGACCCGGAGGTTCGTAACGTCCTATGGCATCGCGCTTGTCTATGCCGGTCTGGGCGAGGCAGACCCGGCGTTCTCCTGGCTCGATAGAGCTTTCGAGGAGCGCTCGCACTGGCTCGTGTGGCTCCGACTCGATCCGCGCTGGCACAACCTGCGGACAGACCCGCGGTTCCCGCACCTGGTCAATCGACTGCACTACCCGGTCCACGCCGGAAAGGCATAGGCTCCTGTGGCATTCAATGCGGTGGCGCATGACTCAAGTTCCTCTCCCCCGGGGGGAGAGGGGCGCACGAGCCCAGCACGGGGAGGACACCATGGAATTCGATGTCATGACGCGCGCCACCACCTGGGACCACGTGGCCACCCTGGCGCGCCGCACCGAGGCGGCGGGCTTTTCCGGCATGCTGTTCACCGAGGGCCATCAGGTGCCGTGGATGAACATCACCGCCGCGGCGCTGGCGGCGCCGTCGCTGCATTTCTCCACCGGTATCGCCATCGCCTTCGCACGCAGCCCGATGGTCACGGCGGAGATCGCCTGGGAGCTGGCGCAGAACACCAAGGGCAGGTTCCGGCTGGGGCTGGGCAGCCAGGTGAAGGCGCACATCACCCGGCGCTACGCCAGCCCGTTCGACAAGCCGGCGCCCCAGATGAAGGACTACGTGCAGGCCGTGAAGGCCTGCCTGTCGGCCTTCCGCCGCGAGGGCCCACTGCAGCATGACGGCCCCTACTACAAACTGAGCCTCTTGCCCGAGCAATGGACGCCGCCGCGGCACGACCACGAGGACGTCAAGGTCGACATCTCGGCGGTCGGCCCGATCATGGTCCGCGTGGCGGGCGAGGTCGCCGACGGCGTGCACGTCCATCCCATGCATTCGATGCACTACATCAAAAATCGCCTATTGCCCGGCCTGGCCGACGGTGCGGCGCGGGCCGGGCGCGACCCCGCGGCGATCGACAAGATCATCCCCGTCATCGTGGCGGCTGGCGACACGCCGGAAGAGCGGGCCGCGCCGATCAAGGAAGCGAAGACCACCCTCGCCTTCTACGGCGCCACGCCGAACTACGCCTTCCAGTTCGACGACCTCGGCCACGTGGGCCTGCGCGACCAGCTGCGCGATTGCCTCCGGTCGGGCGACGGCGAACGCAGCCAGGCGCTGATTACCGAGGAGATCCTCGACCAGTTCGCCATCGTGGCACGCTGGGACGACGTCGCCGACCGCATGATCGAGCGCTACAAGGGCATCGCCTCGCGGCTGGTGATCTATCTCGCGTCGCACTGGCGCGAGGTCGATCCCAAGATCCTCGAACGCTGGGGCGAAGTGGCGCGCGTGGTGCGCAAGGCCGGATAAGCGCCCAAAGATGCGAAAGCATCTTCAATGCCTCTCGCCCGATCGGGCAAGGCTATCGCATATGCCGATTTCCCGTCGTCTCGACCGGAGCGCGAAGCGCGGAGCGGAGAGACCTTCTCTCCACAATAAGCCGCTTATCGTAGAGAGAAGGTCTCTCCGCTCGGGACGGAGCCTGCCCCGAGCGAAGTCGAGGGGGCCCTCGGTCGAGACGACGGCGAGGGATCATATGCGATAGCGGAGCAGAGGAGTTCGATTGAAGCTCAGGCCCCAACCCGGTCGGTATAGTTGGCATCGAGCCGCCCGCTAAAATAATCGACATACCGGACGGGCGCGTATGTGCGACCTCTCGCGCTCTCCCGGAAGTGCGCCAGGGTGCCGATCTCGGTGTCGAGACGGGGATCGAAGAAGTAGCCGATCGAATAGCGGTCCCTGTCCGGCGACGGGTTGATCACGCGATGGGGTGTCGAATTGAAGCCGTCGTTCGTCCATCGCGCCAGGATGTCGCCGATATTGACGATGAAGCTGTCCGGCACGAACGGCACGGCCATCCAGGTGCCATCCGGCCTGCGGACCTCGAGGCCGCCCACATCGTCCTGCGCCAGGATGGTCAGGAAGCCGTAGTCGGTATGCGGATGGGCGCCATAGAGATCGTCGGCGCGGTCGAGCGGCGCGGGCGGATAGTGAATCAGCCGGAGCGCGGGCGTTGGAGGCGAGAACCGTTCGGCGAAGAAATCGGGCTTTTCGCCGATCGCCGTCGAGAACACCGTCAAGAGGCGCATGCCTGCGTCGCGCATCGCCGTGTCGTAACGGCTGACTGTGTCATGGAATTCCGGATCGTCAGGCCACTGATTCGGCCCCTGCAGGGGCTGGACCCTGTAGCCCGGATCGGCCGGATCGACTTCGTGCCGGACGAAGAAGGATTCGAGCTGGTTCGGATGCCGCGCCGGCGCAAAACGCGCAGAGGAGACCAGCGTCGAGCCGGCCAAGGTCTGATAGCCGCGGTGCCAGCGATTGAGCTTGATCTTGAGCTTGTCCGCGAGCGGACGGGCGTGAAAGCGGCGGTTCGCCTCGAACGCGCCGGCGATCAGGTCGCGGGCCACGCCGTGATTGACGATGTAGAAAAAGCCGGTCGACCGGCAGGCGCCGCAGACCTGCGCGCCGAGCCTGGACAGTTCGCCGTCGGGGACGCCGCTCCACAAGCTGCCGACATCCACGACAGGCAACCCGCCCTCTCCAGACCTTGCCATGTACCCTTCCTCTTTGGATTGCCGTTACCGCCAAGGGGCGGCGGCGGCATGCTTCGCCTTCCCCTCCGTGTGGCGAGCATATAGCGTCTGTCCCATGCGTGCAGGCGAGATCGTCTTCACTGGAATGGACCGCGTGGTGTTTGGCCGCCCGGCTGCCGACTCCGTGGCCGCGGCGGCCGATCGGCTGGGCGCCAGGCGGGTGTTCATCCTGGCCGGGCGCACGCTCAACCAAA
>DATHNU010000639.1:0-7131 GCA_035485695.1 Reyranella sp.
GTCGACGAGACCGGCACCATCGAGCCCACCATCGTGCGCGAGGGCGACGACCGCATCCTGCTGCAGATGCCGGGCATCAAGGACACCACCGAGCTCAAGCGCAAGATCAACCAGACCGCCAAGCTCACCTTCCATCTGGTGAACGAGGACATTGCCGCAGCGGGCGCGAACGCCCCGGCCACCCTGCCGCCCACCACCTTCCTGGTGCCGACGCGCGAGGGCATGCAGCAGCTGCGCGCGACCAGCCCCAAGGCGTGGGACGACATCCAGAACGCCAACCCCAAGCTCACGCCCGAGCAGATCTGCCGGCGCTACCAGCCGCAGTGCCTGCCGGTGTTCAAGCGCGTGGTCGTGGGCGGCGAGGATCTCGACGACGCCAAGGCGACCTTCGAGAACCAGCAGGGCAGCCGGCCGATCATCAGCTTCACCTTCAACGCCGCCGGCGGCCGCGCCTTCTGCGCCGCGACCCGCGCCAACATCGGCAAGCGGCTGGCCATCCAGCTCGACAACGAGATCATCAGCGCGCCGGTCGTGCAAAGCGCGATCTGCGGCGGCAGCGGCATCATCACCGGCAGCTTCACCACCCAGCAGACCCAGGAACAGGCGCTGCTGCTGCGTTCGGGCGCCCTGCCGGCCACGCTCAGCATCATCCAGGAAAGCACCGTGGGCGCCGACCTGGGCGCCGACGCCATCCATTCCGGCACGGTCGCCGCCCTGGTCGGTACGGCGCTGGTCATCCTCTTCATGCTGGCCGTCTACGGGCCGGTGTTCGGCGGCTTCGCCAGCCTCGCCATGCTGGTCAACATGCTGCTGGTGTTCGCCGGCATGTCGATCCTGGGCGCCTCGCTCACCTTGCCCGGCATCGCCGGCCTCGTGCTCACCGTGGGCATGTCGGTCGATTCCAACGTGCTGATCTACGAGCGCGTGCGCGAGGAGAAGGAGAACGGCCGCTCGCCGTTCAGCGCGTTGGCCACCGGCTATGAGCGGGCGCTGACCGCGGTCATCGATTCCAACCTGACCGCGCTGATCGCCGGCGTCCTGCTGTTCGGCTTCGGCTCGGGGCCGATCCGTGGCTTCGCCACCTCGCTGACGCTCGGCCTGCTCACCCATCTGTTCACCGCCACCATCTTCACCCGCATGCTGCTGGCCACCTGGGTGCGCTGGCGGCGGCCCACCGAACTGCCGATCTGAGGGGCCGCCATGCTGTGGAGACCGCACCACCTTATCCGGGCCCATACCAAGTTCGACTTCCTGGGCAAGCGCAAGCTGGCGCTCATTCTGTCGACGACGGTCAACCTGGCGGCGCTGGTCGGCGCTTTCGTGTTTGGCCTCAACTTCGGCATCGACTTCGAAGGCGGCATCGCCGTCCAGGTACGCGCCAAGCAGGGCACGGTTCACCTCGACGAGCTGCGCTCGACCCTGGGCGGCCTGGGCTTGGGCGAGGTCTCGCTGCAGGAATTCGGCGACGCCAGCACGGCCTTGATCCGCGTGCAGCGCCAGGAAGGCAACGCCCAGTGCGTCGCCAACGCCGAGCGCGTCATGAAGCGCCGCGCCGGCGACGGCTGGAGCGTCAAGCCCGGTCCGGCCAACACCGGTGATGTCGCGTTCACCGCTCCCGGCGCGCTCGACGGCGCGAACTGGCGCGATGCGGTGAGCCGCGCCGGCCTCACCCTCCAGGAGCGCCAGCTGCCGCGCGGCAACACCAACGTCGCGCGCATCGACATGACGCCCGACCAGCGCGCCGAATGGTGCCAGCAGGTGGCGATCAAGCTGGTCGAGGACACGATCGGTGACAAATACGAGCTGCGCGGCACCGAATCGGTCGGCCCCAAGATCGGCGCCGAGCTGATGCACAGCGGCATCATCGCCGTCCTCGCCACCCTGGCGGCCATCTCGATCTATGTCTGGTTCCGCTTCGAATGGCAGTTCGGCGTCGGCGCCCTGATCGCGCTCCTGCACGACGTGATCTCGACCCTGGGCCTGTTCGTGCTGCTGCGGCTCGATTTCAGCCTGACCGCGCTCGCCGCCCTGCTCACCATCGCCGGATACTCGATCAACGACACGGTGGTGATCTTCGACCGCGTGCGCGAGAACATGCGGCGCTACAAGAAGATGGGCCTGATCGAATTGCTGAACTTCAGCATCAACGAGACGCTGGCCCGCACGCTGATGACGGCCGGCACGGTGTTCGTGGCGGTGCTGGCGCTGGTGCTGTTCGGCGGGCCGGTGCTGTACAGTTTCTCGATCGCCATGTTGTGGGGCGTCATCGTCGGTACCTACTCCTCGATCTGGATCGCCTCGGCCGCCCTGGTCTACCTGAAGCTCAGGCCCGAGCAGCTGCGGACGAGCGAGGAGAAGGGCGAGAAGGCCAAGGCGTGATTCCGCCGCGGCAGGAGGGACCTTCCGACAAGACCCTGCCGACGCCCGACCCGTCGCAGGTCCAGCTCATCCGCAGCTACGGTCCTGGCCATTTCCTGATCGGCGAGCGCGACTGGCGCTCGCCCGTCCTGGTGACGCCTGCCGTCACCGTCGTCTGGAACGTCGCGCGTGCCGAGGAACTCTCGCTCGACAATCTGGCACCGCTCGCAAGCGCGCCGGTGCCGACCGAATTGCTGGTAGTGGGCTGCGGGACGCGGGCGATCTTCATCGCCCCCGACAGGCGTGCCGCGCTCAAGGGCGCCGGCATGGCGCTCGAAGTCGTCGATACCGGTTCGGCCTGTCGTATCTACAATGTCCTGCTGGCCGAGGGCCGGCGCGTGGCGGCGGCGCTCATCCCGCTCTAGCCAGCTAGCTGGCGAAAGCGTAGGGGCGCCGGAGCGGCCTGGCCATTTATGCGGCGGCTATGTCTGACGGCCGTCAGCCCTCTCGAACACCTATGGGCAGGCTCCCAACTATGAGGACGGAAGACATCCGCGAGGCGCAGGACCATGTCCGTCGACGTTACCCATCTCGATGCCGACATTCTCAATGACGACGAGCGGCCGGCCACCCGTGCGCAGGTCGTAGTGGGCAAGGCCGCTCAACTGCTGCTGTATTTCCTGTGTCTCGCCCCCATAGCCCTGTTTCCCTTCGGCCTGGCCTACAAAGTCTATACTCATTTCTTTCCGTGACCGGCGCGCTGGCCCGGCGCTCTGGCGGGGCTCGTCTCGCTCTCGCTATAGTGGCGCGATGATCGCGCCCGACCTGTACCTGGCCTACATCCTCGCCTGCATCGTCCTGATCGTGATCCCGGGCCCCAACGTGGCCCTGATCGTGGCCAACAGCGTGGCCCATGGCGCGCGCTTCGGGCTGCTCACCGTGGCCGGCACCAGCAGCGCCGTCGTGGTGCAGCTCTCGCTCACCGTGCTGGGCGCAACGGCGGTGCTCGATGTCCTGGCGGCGAGCTTCGATTGGCTGCGCTGGCTGGGCGTCATCTATCTCGTCTGGCTGGGCGTCGTCGCCTGGCGTGCGCCCGCCGTCGACCTCGCCCGGGTCGGCGCGCAGGCGCGCTCGGCACGGCTGATCTTCGCCCGCGGCTTCCTGGTCGGACTCACCAATCCCAAGACCTTGCTGTTCTACGGCGCCTTCCTGCCGCAGTTCATCACGCCCGGGCCGACCGCGTCCGATCAGCTCCTGCTGCTGGCCGTGACCTTCCTGGTCGTGGCCGTGGTCCTCGACAGCGCCTGGGCGCTGCTCGCCGGCCGCCTGCGCGGGCTGCTGCTGGCGCATGCCCGGTTGCGCAACCGCCTCACCGGCGGGCTGCTGGTGGGCGCCGGCCTCGGCCTCGCGCTGGCGCGGCGGCCTTAGCTCCCGGCAAGAAAACGGGGCCCGACCGGGCCCCGTTTCCTTGACTCCGATCGAATGGATCACACCGGCATGTTCTGCTGCGCTACCATGCAATAGAGCATGCCGATCGAGAACATGGTGTTGAAGCGGCTGGCATAGAGGGCGGGCTTGGCGGCCGCGGCCTTCTGCTCGGCCGTCGCCTCGACGAGGCCCAGGATCTTCTGCTGGGCTGGCCAGATGATGAACCACACGTTGAAGGCCATGATCAGCGCCATCCACATGCCGATGCCGATCATGATGAAGCCCTTGTGCAGCAACAGGGCATCCACGATGAAGCCCTGCATCCAGGCCAGCAGCAGGCCGGTGATCACCGTCGCCAGCGCGCCGTAGCGGAAGTAGAAGAGGACGTTGGGCGCGATGAACTTGGTGATGGCCGTGCGGCTCTCGACCGGCTGGATGGTCGGCATGGTCGGCACCTGCACGAAGTTCAGGTACCACAGGAGGCCGATCCACAGGACGCCGCTGATCACGTGCAGCCAGCGCATGGCGAAGGTTGCCCAGGCATGGTCGATGTGGGTCATCTGACCCGTGACCAGGCCGACGACAACGACGATGATGATGAGCAGCACGATGCCCGCGATGACTGTGCGCCCGGGTGATGTAAAGATCGCACCCATGTTAGGACTTCCCCTTATCTTGTTGAGGGGATTGGCGAATCCCCAATCAGCATATTGTAGGCGCATACCGCCGTGCGTTCAACGGTCGCAGACCAACCTTATCCCCCAATGACCGGCTCCTTCCGCGCGCCCGAGGCTTCGCACCTTTATGTGCTCGACACGGTGCGTCGCGCCGACCGCGACCGCTTCCTGGGCGCTCTGTTTGCGCCCGAGCCCGCACGGGCCGATTTGCTGGCGCTTTTGGCCTTCGATCACGAGCTTGCCCGCACGCGCATGGTCACCCGCGAGCCCATGCTGGCGCGCATCCGCCTCGAATGGTGGCGCGAGGCGGTGGCCGAAGCGGCGGGCACGGCCAAGCCGCGCGCCCAACCCATCGTCGAATCGCTCAGCGAAACGGTGCGCCGCCGCGGACTCGCGCCGCAGAGTCTCGTGGCTCTGATCGATGCGCGCGAGGAGGAGATCGAAGGCCCGCTCGACGTGCTGCGCGCAGGTCACGCGCTGGCCGACCTCGAGCTCGCCGTGCTGGGCATCGACCATGCGCCGACGCAGGCTGCGGCGCGCGCCGTGGCCGCGGCCTGGCTGATGGGCGAGGGGCCCGAGCGCGCAGCCTTGCTGGCCGAGGCGCGCGCGCTTCGCCGCGAGGTCGATCCGGCCGCGCTGCCGATCCTGCTGCCGGCGCTCTCGCTCGGCGGCATGGGCGCGTGGCTGAAGCCGCTCGCCTATTGGTGGGCGGCCAAACGCGGGCGATACTGAGAGATGTCCGCGCGCATCGACAGATCCTGGGCTGTCGTCGACAGCATCGAAAATGGCCAGCACGACCGATGTGTCGATCTCTTCCGACGCCCCGACGGCACTTTCGGATTCGAGGCGTTTCGCCGGGATGTCGAGGATGCTGGAGCCTGGACGCCGGTTGCGTACTATTGCGGCGCTGCCTATGCGTCGAAGGACGCCGCCTTGAATGCCGCTGTCGAAGCCGTGGCGTGGCTGGCTGAGGCGCGGAAGTGACGTTACGCAACGAAGCGGAGGAAACGTGACGCGCGCAAGGGCCAACGGCATCGAGATCGAATACGAGACGGCGGGCGACAAGGGCGATCCCGCGCTGCTGCTGGTCATGGGCCTGGGCGCGCAGCTCACCATCTGGCCCGACGCCTTCGTCCACGGCCTGGCCAAGCGCGGCTTCTTCGTCATCCGCTACGACAACCGCGACACCGGCCTCTCGACCGACTTCGGCGCGTGGGGCGTGCCCAACATCGCCGATGCCTTCCAGAAGGCGATGCGCGGCCAGAAGGTCGACGCGCCGTACCTGGTGAAGGACATGGCGGCCGACGCGATCGGCCTGCTCGATGAGCTGGGCCTCGACAAGGCTCACATGGTCGGCGCCTCGATGGGCGGCATGATCGTGCAAGTCGTCGCCGCCCTTTATCCCGCGCGCACCCGTTCGATGGTGTCGATCATGTCGACCAGCGGCCGGCCCGGCCTGCCGATCGGCAAGCCCGAGGCGCTCGCCATGCTGACGGCCCAGCCCGAAGGACCGTCGCGCGAACAGAGGGTCAAGCACGGCATGAAGCTTCGCCAGACGATCGCCGGTCGGGGCTATCCGGCGCCGGAGGCCGAGCTGCGCGCCTTCGTCGAGAAGAACGTCGACCGCCGCTGGTACCCCGAGGGCGGCGCCCGCCAGTATCTGTCGATCATCGCCTCGGGCGATCGGGTCGAGCAACTCAAGACCATCAAGGTGCCGACGCTCGTCCTGCACGGCGAAGACGACCCGCTGCTGCCCGTCGCCTGCGGCCGCGACGTCGCGAGCCTCGTGCCGGGCGCCGAGATCCAGACTTATGCCGGCTGGGGGCACGATTTCCCGGCCGGGATGATTCCGACGCTGATCGATCGCATCGTGTCTTTTTGCAAAGGCAAGTGATGCACAGCCCTCATTTCCGTCGTCTCGACCAAGGCCCGAAGGGCCGCGTGGAGAGACCTTGCGTCAGCAATAAGCTGCTTATCGTGGAGAGAAGGTCTCTCCGCTCCGCGCTTCGCGCTCCGGTCGAGACGACGGATAATTGAGGATCGACAAATGAAATTCGGCATCTTCTACGAGCACCAGCTGCCGCGGCCGTGGGGCCCCAAGAGCGAGTACCAGCTCCTGCAGGATTCGCTCACCCAGATCGAGCTCGCCGACAAGTTGGGCTACGACTACGCCTGGGAGGTCGAGCATCACTTCCTCGAGGAGTACTCGCACTCCTCCGCGCCCGAGGTCTTCCTGGGCGCCGCCAGCCAGCGCACCAAGCGCATCCGCCTGGGCCACGGCGTGGTCCAGCTCACCACCAACCAGCCGCACAGGGTCGCCGAGCGCGTGGCCACGCTCGATCTTCTGTCGGGCGGCAGGGTCGATCTCGGCATGGGCGAGGCGGCGGGGCCGGCCGAGCTTCATCCCTTCAACATCCGCGTGCGCGACAAGCGCGAGCGCTGGGAGGAGGCGGTCAAGGCCATCGTGCCGATGTTCACCAAGGAGAGCTGGGAGTTCCACGGCCAGTATTACGACTTCGAGGCGCGCAACGTCATTCCCAAGCCCTACCAGAAGCCGCATCCGCCGCTCTGGGTCGCCTGCTCCAACATCCAGACCATCGGCAAGGCAGGCGAATGGGGCATGGGTGCGCTGGGCTTCACCTTCGTCACGCCCGAGGCCGCGCGCGCC
>DATHNU010000640.1:0-2818 GCA_035485695.1 Reyranella sp.
GCTGGGCCGCTTCGGGGCGAAGTCCCCCGGCACCCTGCTGTGGTGCCGCCGTCCGTCGGGCACGTTCGATGCGCCGCCTTATGCCGTCGCACTCTCCGCCTGGTTCGACCCGGCACGCCTGCTGATGGTCACGGCGCGGCGCGACGAGGATCTGTTCTGGGCGATGGAAGAGGGCCTGCGCTGCCCCGGTATCGCCGCCGTGCTGGGCGAGACGCGCGCGGCCGATCCCACCGCCGGCCGCCGCCTGTCGCTTGCCGCCGAGAAGAGCGGCGTGCCCGCCCTGCTGCTGCGCTCCCAGCCGGCGCCCCCGCAAAGCGTTTGCACGACGCGCTGGCGTATCGCCTCGGCGCCGTCGCACTCGACGCCCGGCCTCACCGACCTCGGCGGCGCGCGCTGGCGCCTCCAACTCAGGCGCAACCGCTTCGGCGCGCCGTCGGCCGCCGAGATCCCGTCCTGGCTCGTGGAGTGGAACGATGAAACGCATTGTCTCGCTGTGGTTTCCCAAGCTTTCCACGGATCGACTGAGCCGAGCTGGACAGAGTCCGACGCCGCGAGACTGGTCGGCTAGGGCAGCGGCCACCGTCGTCTGGCGCGACGGCTGCCCGCGCCTGGCGGCGATCAACGCCCATGCCCGCGCCGCCGGCCTGCGCGCCCATATGCGCCTGGCCGATGCCCGCGCCCTGGTGCCCGACCTGATCACGACGGCCGGCGAACCGCAGGCCGACCGCCGCCTGATCGAGGCGATCGCCAACTGGTGCGACCGCTATACGCCCTGGGTCGCGGTCGATCCGCTGGGCGGCGCCATCGCCGAGGAAGGAACCGAAGCCTGCAGCGCCGGCGGCTTCGGCGGCGATGCCGGCCTGCTGCTCGACGTGAGCGGCTGCGCTCATCTCTTCGGCCGCGACGAGGCGGGCGAACGCGCGCTGCTGGCCGACCTGGTCGAGCGCCTCGCGCGTCACGACCTCACCTGCCGCGCGGCGATGGCCGACACCGCGGGCGCCGCCTGGGCGCTGGCGCGCTTTGCCGAGCGCCAGGCCGATCTCTTCTGCCCCTCGCACGGCCAGCGCGCCGCGCTCGCCCAACTGCCGGTCGAGGGGCTGCGGGTCGACACGCCGATCCTGGAAACCTTTTTGAAGCTCGGGCTGCGCCGTATCGGCGATCTCTACCCCCTGCCGCGCGCACCACTGGCGCGCCGTTTCGGCGACCAGCCGCTCACCCGCCTCGACCAGGCGCTGGGCACCTTGGCCGAGCCCATCGAGCCGCGAAGGGCAGCACCCGCTTTCCGTACGCGCCTGGCCTTCGCCGAGCCGATCGGCCGATCCGAGGATATCGCCGCTGGAACCAGCCGCCTGCTCGCCGCCCTCTGCCGCCAGTTCGAGCAGGCGGGCGTCGGCGCCCGCAGGCTCGAGATCGCGCTCTACCGCGTCGACGGCTCGGTCGATCGCACGGCAATCGGCACCAGCCGGCCCAACCGCGACAATCCCAAACTCATGAAACTCTTCGAGGAGAAGCTGGGCGAACTCGATCCCGGCTTCGGCGTCGAGCTGATGATCCTGGCCGCACCCGAGGTCGAGGCGTGGGATGGCATGCAGGACGCGTTGCCCGATTCTGGCGTGCTCGCCGCCTCGCTGGGCGAGGACGGCACGATCGACCTCGCCGATCGGCTGGCGCTGCGGCTGGGCGCGGAGAACGTGGTGCGGCTCTTGCCGCGCGACAGTCACCTGCCCGAGCGCGTGCAGACGACAGCCGCCGTCTCGGTCAAGCCCGCCTCCACCGGCGCCTGGGCGCGTGTCGCAAACCTGAAGGGCGCGCGGCCGACGCGGCTGCTGCAGCGGCCCGAGCCGGTCAATGTCACCGCGCCCGTGCCCGACGATCCACCGCGCCATTTCCAATGGCGCCAGCACACCCATCGCATCGTGCGCGCCGAGGGGCCGGAGCGGCTGGCCGACGAATGGTGGCGGCCCCGCCCCGACGGCAGCCGGCCGCCGGCCAATATCGTGCCGCCGTTCCGCGACTACTACCGGGTCGAGGACGACGACGGCGGCCGCTTCTGGCTGTTCCGCGATGGGCCCTACACGGCCGCCGCCAACGGCCGGCCGACGGCCCGCTGGTTTCTCCATGGATTCTGCGCATGAAAAAGAACCCTCTCACCGTCCGCGGGCTCGACGACAAGGTCATCGAGCGACTCAAGGCGCGCGCCCGCACCCGTCGCCGTTCCTTCGAGGCCGAGTTGCGCGAGATCCTGGTCCAGGCTTCGCGCCAACCGCTGATCCTCGACCCTCTGGCCGAGGCCGACCGCATCGCCGCCATGACGCCCCGTGACGTGCCGCAGACTGACAGCGTGGTCCTGCTGCGTGCAGGAGACGGGCGATGATCGTGGTGGTCGAGCCCGGCGTCGCCATCAAGTGGTTCGTCGAGGAGCCGCTGCGCCCGCAGGCGCGCTCGCTGCTGGTGACTGGCCATGAGCTGATCGCGCCCGACATCCTGATCGCCGGCGTGGCCGAGCTCGCCTGGAAGAAGGCGGCCAGCGGCGAGATCGCGCCCGACCAGGCTGCGCCCATCGTGCGCAGCATCGGCCTGCCGTCCTTCATCTCGGCCTTCGTCGAATCGACCCGGCTGCGCAATCGCGCGTTGACGCTGGCGTTGCAGTGCGGCCGGCCGGTGCACGACTGCTTCTACGCCGCCTGCGCCGAAGCAGCATCGGCGACGCTGGTCAGCACAGACGAAGCCTTCCTGCAGGCGCTGCGCGCCGAAGGCTTCGCCATCCGCAGCGTACCGCTGGCGCGCATCCACGAGCTTGCCGACGCGTGAATCATGT
>DATHNU010000641.1:0-2177 GCA_035485695.1 Reyranella sp.
GGCATCGACCCGCTGGCCGCGGCGCGGGCCGCCGGCCAATGGATGGCGCGCGGCCGCATCGTGTCGGGCGCCTCGACGATCTCCATGCAGGCCGCCCGCCTGCTCGAGCCGCGGCCGCGCGGACTTCTCACCAAGGCGATCCAGTCGGCCCGCGCGCTGCAGCTCGAATGGCGCTACTCCAAGCGCGAGGTGCTGGCGATCTACCTGACCTTGGCGCCGATGGGCGGCAATCTCGAGGGCGTGCGGGCCGCCTCCTTCGCCTATTTCGGCAAGGAGCCGCGCCAGCTCTCCGCCGCCGAAGCGGCGCTCCTGGTCGCCATCCCGCAATCGCCCGAGCGCCGCCGACCCGAGCGCGCCGGCAAATCCGCGCAGGCCGCCCGCGATCGCGTGCTGGTGCGCGGATTGGAGCACGGCATCATCGACCAGGTGATGTTCGACAGGGCGGCCAGCCGGCCGGTGCCCGATCGCAGGCTCGCCATGCCCATGCAGGCGCCGCACCTGGCCGCGTGGCTCGCCGGCCAGTCGCCCGGCGGGATCGTTCCGACGACGCTGCGCTTCGAATTGCAGGGCGCGCTCGGCCAGCTCGTGGCCGAAGAGCGCGGCCAGTTCGCCGACCGGGCGCAGATCGCCCTGGTCGCGATCGACAACCGCACGGGCGGAGTCGTGGCGTGGCTGGGCGGCTCGGACTATTTCGGCCGCGCCGGCCAGGTCGATCTGGTGCGTTCCCGCCGCTCGCCCGGCTCGGCGCTGAAACCCTTGATCTACGCCATGGCCTTCGACGACCGGGTGCTGCATCCGGAATCGCTGGTCGAAGACGTGCCGGTGCGCTTTCGCGACTGGCTGCCGCGCAACTTCGATCGCGACCATGTGGGCGCCGTCACCGTGCGCCGCGCCCTGCAGCAATCGCTGAACGTGCCGGCCGTGCTCGCGCTGGAGAAGGTGGGCCCGCAGCGCTTCATCTCGACCTTGCGCAATGCCGGTGTCGCGCCGGGCCTTCCGCCGGGCGAAGCCGGCGCGACGCTGGGCGTGGCGCTGGGCAGTGCCACGGTCTCGCCGCTGGAGATGGCCGGGCTCTATTCCGGTCTCGCCACTGGCGGCAAGTTCGCGCCGCCCGTCGTGCGCCGCGATCGGCCGCGGCCTGAACCGGTGCAATTGATCGGTTCCACCGCGACCTGGTACGTCGCCGATGTGCTGGCCGGTGCACCGCTTCCCGAGGGCTTCGCGTCGCTGCCGGTGGCGCTGCGCGATCGGCGGATCGCGTTCAAGACCGGGACCTCGGCCGGCTTCCGCGACGCCTGGGCCGCGGGCTACAGCGCCAATTGGACCGTCGTGGTCTGGGTCGGCCATGCCGACGGCACGCCGCGTCCCGGACAGCTCGGCCGACTGTCGGCGCTGCCGGTCCTGTTCAAGGCGTTCGGCCGCCTGCCCGCCGAGGACAATCGCGCCCAGCCAGCGCCCGCCGATGTGCTGCGCGTCGCCTCGTATCATGAGCTGCCGCTGCGCATGCGCACCCTGGGGCCGGTGGCCGATGCCCATGGCGCGCCGCGCATCGCCTATCCGCCACCCGATGCCCGGATCGAGCTGGGCGCGCGCGAGGCGGTGCCGCTTTCCGCCCTGGGCGGCGAAGGCCGGCTGCGCTGGCTGGTCGACGGCCGCCCGCTCGACGGCGCCAAGTGGGTGCCCGACGGCCCCGGCACCGTCCGCGTGGCGGTGGTCGACGAGGCCGGCCATTCGAGCGCCGTCACGGTGCGCATCGTCGAGCGGCACTGACGCTCCAGTCAAAGCGCTAGCGCAACCACCACCGAGGCCACCAGCAGCACGGCAAACGTCACGTTGATCGCCCGGTTGGTGCGCGGCTCGCGGAAGAAACGCGTCAGCACCGCACCGGCCAGCAGCCACACGACGTTGACGGCCGTGATGATCACGAAGAGCACGGCCATCTTGACAGCGATGTCGAGAACCAGCCGCTCGTGCAACAGCACGAAACCGGAGAACAAGGCCGCCATGGCGGCATAACCCTTGGGATTGACCAGCGACAGCAACAGCCCGCCCGCGAAGGTGGGCGCCCGGCGTTGCCCATCATCGCCGGCCAGCGGCGGCGCCGTGGCGATGCGCCAGGCAAGATAGAGAAAGTAGGCCGCCGCCAGCCCGGTCACGACCGGAGTCGCACCGGGCAC
>DATHNU010000642.1:0-3058 GCA_035485695.1 Reyranella sp.
TTCGTCCCGGTGATCGCGTTCCCGATTTCGCGCTGCCGGGCCTCGACGGCAAGCTGCGCAAGTTCATCTGGTCGTTCACCGGCAATCCCGTCGCTTTGCTCGCGGTCGACGATCTCGACAATCTTGACACCGATCAATTCGCCACCCTGATCGCGGCCTGCGAGACCTCCTCCGTGACGCCCATCGTGGTCGCCGGCAACGGCGTCGGTGCCGCGGCGGCCCCCTGGGCCAAGCTCGGCGGGTCGGCCGAAACGCCCCTGCTGCTGTGCGATGCCGATGGGAAGTTCCTGCCCGCGCTGCTCGCGCAGGGCGGCGTCGGCTTCGGTCCAGGCGGCAGCCTGCGCATGCGGGTGATCCTGCTCGATCCCAACCAGCGGATCGCCGCGACCTTCGACAGCCGCGCCCTGCCGGCGGCCGCCGAGGCGCTGGGCGCCACGGCAGCTTCCGTGCGCGCCGACGGCGCCGCAGACCAGGTCGTGCGGACGCCGATGGCGCCCGTCCTGGTGTTGCCGCGCGTGTTCGAGCTCGACTTCTGCACCCAGCTGATCCGGCTGTGGGGAAAGGGCGACCACAAGGACAGCGGCGTCTCCAGCCGCTACGGCAACGTCAACGTCTCGCATCTCAAGCAGACCGAGGACTACACCGTGGTCGAGCCGATGATGCAGAAGGCCATCTCCGATCGCCTGGCCTACCGCATCGGGCCTGAGCTCACCAAGGTCTTCGCTTTCGACCGCCAGTTCGCCTTCGACTCCCACGTCGTGCTGTCCTACAGCCTGGAAGGAAAGCATTTCTTCGGCGCCCATCGCGATAACGGCGCGCCCACCACCGCCGACCGCGCCTTCGCCGTATCCTTGAATCTCAACGACGATTTCGAGGGCGGCGAGCTGGTGTTTCCCGAATATGCCGGCCTCAAGGTCAGTCCGCCGACCGGCGCCGCTGCGGTGTTCTCCTGCTCGCTCCTGCACCGCGCCTTGCCGGTGACGCGCGGTCGCCGCTTCGTGCTGACGACTTTCTTCCGCGCCAAGCCGTCATGACCAGGCGGCGCTACCTGCTGGCGTGTGCTCTTGTGTTGCTGACGGCGACCGATGCGGCAGCCCAGCAGGTCAAGGCGCACATGGAGGCCTGCACGGAATGGCGCCACGCCAGCGGCGCGCTCGACACCCGCAATAGCTGCGACAGGCCGATCAGCATCCTGTTCATGGCGCTCGCCGACCAGCACGTCGTCGAGCGCGAGGTCGCGCCGGGAGCGTGGTTCGAGTCCGGTGCTGCAAGCGATCTCTCCGGCGGCTGGATGTTCACCGCCTGCCCGGCGGGCTACGTGCCGAACATTCGGTTCGCGGCGGAGAACAAGACCGCCATCCTGGACAGCCTGTACAACTGCCTGTCCGCGCGCCCCGGCGTCTGAGCCGGGTCCTACTTCTCCGCTTTGTTCTTTCGGTCGGCTTCGTGGGCGCGGGCGAGTTCGATGCGTGCCGCATCGAGCGCCGGATCGCGAACGTCGATCCGCGCCGCTTCATTGAGCGCGCCGTCGGCCGCGGCGAAGTCGTGACGCGCGATCGCTTCGCGCATGGTCGTCAACAGTTCGCTGACGCGGCTGTTGCGATGCGTTTCCTTCTGCTGCGCCTCCTGCATGGCCTGGCGCAGCTGGGGGATCTCAGGCGCCTGGGGATTGATCTTTTCGGCCTCGGCCAGCGCCTGGTTCGCCGCGGCGGCATCGTTCTGCGCGATCGCCGCGCGGGCGCGGGCGAGTTGCGTCACCAGCTGGCCCTGCGGCGTGCTCAGGGCGGCGATGTCGCGTCGGGCGGCCGCGGTGTCGTCGGAACCCGGCATCACCGCGTCCGCCTTGTCGAGCGCCGCCGTGGCTTCGTCGAATTTTCCGTCCGCAGCAAGCCGGCGCGCATCGCCCAGAAGCCGCGCCATCCGATCGGTCTGAGCCGCGTTCGGCACAGCCGGTTCGTCGGGGTTGGCGGTAGGCGCGGTGGCGGTAGTGGCCGTCTTGGCAGCACGCGGCTTGGCGTCGGAGGCCGCGGGGGTGGCGGCAGCAGGCGGGTTGGCGTCTTCGGCCGTCGTCGCCGGACTTGCACTCGGGCTGCGATCCAGGAAATAGACCGCGCCGGCCACCACGACGACGGCCAGGACGCCCGAAACGCCGTACCGTATCAATTTCTCGGTAGACAAGTTCACGCGAGGCCCTCCGCATAGGAGAAACGCTAGACGCGCCTTTCGGTTCCCGAATAAGGATCGTTGACGCCGTCGAGCGGCCAGATCGGCCGGCGCAACTTGGTGAATTTCAGCCGGCCGATGTCAGGCGAGCAGATGCCGCCCGAATCGACCAGGACGATCTCGCGGGCGATCGGCGCATAGGCGGCGCGGTAGTGCTGCACGCTCTTCACCACCAGCACGCTCTTGGCCGCGGGATCGATGCCCTGGCTCAGGAAGACCTGCAGATCGATGGTCTGGATGCGGCTGGAGATGGTCACCACGTCGATGCCGCCGATGCGCAGCACCGCGGTCGGCCCCATCGACGTCTCGACGCCGGCATTCATCGGCCCGTCGTTCCTGAAATTGCCGTCCGATAGCATCTTCACGACGGCCTTCGCCTGCACCGGCGCGCCCATCGCGGCGTCGGTGTGGCCGCCCAGGCTGACCTCGATCTCCGACCCGACGCCGGCCTTGGCCGCCTGCTGCACGGCGGCGGGATCGTAGATCGTGCCGAAGGCCACGTTCTCAATGCCGGCGTCGAGAAGCGCCTGCAGGACGGGCGTGGTGTCGTTGTAGCCGCCACCGCCCGGATTGTCGGTGCCGTCGGCGATGACCAGCGGTCCTTGTTTGCCGACACCGGCGCGCGCCGCGGCGATGCCGTCGGAGATCGGGCGGTAAAAGGTCGCCGCCCCCTCGTCGCGCCGCCGCCAGATCTCATCGATCAGCTCGTGCGCGATGGCCTTGGCCCGCGATTCAGCGGGCGGCTCGTGGCTCACGGCCACCGATGGGCCCGTGTAGGGAATGTCCGCCCAGGTGAAGCCGGCCTGGATGCTGACCACGTTGATGCCCGGTTCCT
>DATHNU010000643.1:0-8192 GCA_035485695.1 Reyranella sp.
AGGCCAGCTGCGTTTCCTCGAAATAGGCGTCCACCCAGAAGGAATCGGCATCGACGAGCGAGATCACGTTCTTGCCGACGGTGATGTAGTCACCCAGCTGGGCCAGCAGATTGGTCACCCAGCCATTCACCGGCGCGTGGATCTGGGTACGCTCCAGATTGACCTTGGCCTGGTCGCGCGTGGCGGAGGCCTGGGCGATCGTGGCCTCGGCGCTGGCGCGTTGCGCCTTGAGGGAGGCGATCTGGCGCTGGGCGAGCGTGAGGGCCGCCTGCTCGTTCCTGAGCGCCGCCTGATCCTTCAGCAGGTTCGAGGCCGTTTCCTGCTCCATCTGCACGGTCCCGTATTCGCGTTGGGCCAGGTCCTTGTAGCGCGCCGCCTGCTCCTGCGAGAACGTCACCGCCGCCTGCGCCTGCTCCACCTGCGCCTGGCTGGCGGCGATCTGGGCCTGCTGCACCGAGATCTGCGCATCGATGTTCTGCGCGTTGGCCTGGGCCTGCTGCACGGCCGCCTCGGCCAGCCGCAGCGCGATCTGGTAGTCGGTCGGCTCGATGACCACCAGCACGTCGCCTTTGCGGACGAGCTGATTGTCCAGCACCGGCAGCTCGACAATGCGTCCCGCGATCTCCGGCGCCATGGTGACGACGTAGCTGCGCACCGTGCCGTCGCGCGTCCACGGCGCCCCCATGTATGCGTTCCACGTCGCCCAGCCAAGGACGACGGCAACGGCCGTCGTGGCAAGCGTTATTAGGACCGGAACAATCCGCAGGCGTACTTTGGGGAGCCTGGACCGAGTAGGCGCTGGAGGAGGCACGCGGTTGGGAAGGTCGACGACCTTGGCATGCTCCGGCGTGGTTTCGGATGGGGACATGACGGGCTCAGCGGGCGATGACCAGGACCATCGACGACAGCACGATGATGTAGATGGAAAAGACGAACAATGCTGGGTGCCAGACATGCCGCAGCAGGCCGTAACGCGCCACCGTCCAGCGCAGGCCGATGGTAACGAACCAGGCTGCCACCATGGGCAGCACGATCGGCGCGACATAGACGCCGAACAGGTCGATTTCGAAGAACTTCAACCCGCTTCTCTCCTGTCGAAGTAGGCCTGGTGCTGGCTGAGGGCGTCGCGAACCAGCAGGATACGGCCGCGGGCGCGGGCGGCAAGGGCGCTCTCAGCGCCCGCCTCGGCAACCGACGCCAGCCGGCCATCGAGCCTCCCCAGCTCGGCGCTTGCGGCCGCGCTGTGTCCCTGCGCAAAGGCCGCGAGTGCCAGGTCGAGCTCCGGGTTCAGGCCAAGTCGGGGCCCGGCGCGGCGCAGGCGGATAACCGCGATGCCGACCGACAGCGCGGCCATGAGGTGCGCACGCTTCAGCGGATCGGACGCGTCGGGCACCGCCGCAAGGCGATGGTACATGCGGTCTTCCCAATCTTCGGACGTATGCAGCGCGGCGGTCGTCGTGGCGAGCCGGCGGAGGTCTCTGAGCGCGAATGCCGTCAGCCGCCCGGCCCTGAGTTCTGGCGATAGCGGTGGCACCAGGCGAAACGACAGGGCGCCGATCCCGCAGCCTACGATCAGGGCCAGTGCCGTGTTGTAGAATTGCAGGGTATCGTAGCTCATCGGGTTGGCGGGCGCGAGCAGCGGCACGAAATTGGCGGCCATGGGAATGAACAGCCCGGCCTGCCAGGGTTGCGCCGTCAGGGCCCCCACCGGGACCAGATAGAGCGCCAATACCAGGCTGAAGCCGACGAAGGTCTCGACATTGGGCAGGACGGCAAACAGCAGGATAGCGGCGCAGGCCGCGGCAAGGCTGTTGCCCACCGTGAAGCTGAGCGCGCGCGCGTAGCTCTCGTCGGCGCGCGGCGCGAACAAGATGACCGTAATGGCTGTCCAGGTGATGCCCAGGGCGCCGCTCGGCCATTGGCTCGCGATCCAGAAGATCTCGGCGGCGCCGATGGCGAGGAACGCGCGGCCGGCATCGACCAGGGCCGGCAACCAGTCGGCGACGTGAAGCCTTGCGCCCCGACGGCGACCGCGACGATCCGGATCGGCTACCAGCAACGCAAGCCCATCGAGGGCATGGCAGAAACCGGCCAGCACGCGGGCCGCCTGGTCGGCAATCAATCGCAGCGAGGGACTGCCGGCCGGCAGGGCAATCAATCTCCAGACGGCGGTCGCACAGTGCTGCCGCAGCGCCAGCGGGTCTTCAATCCAGGGCGCTGGATCGCCGGGCGTCGACGCTGAACGGAATTCGGACGGCAGGCTCTGCAGCACGGCATCGGCCTGGCGGGCTGCATCGTCGGGCATGGTCGACAGCCGCAGCGCAATCGGGCGCCAGGCGGCGAGTGCGGCGAACAGGCCCGCCACCGCCGACTGCAGGACGGGCGAGTGATAGCGCAGCTGGGAGGATTCCCCGAGCGCTTCGTCGATGGTCGGGTCGAGCGTGATGACGCGCCGCAGGAGCTCCCGCCGGATCATCTGCAATTCCGCGAACGTTGGCCCGGTTCGCGCCAGTGTGGCCGCGAACCGGCTGGCGATTTCCGCCGACAGGCCGGCGAACAACGCCGCCAGGCGCCGGGGCGCGCCGCCGCGATCGGTCCCGGCGAGGACGATGCCGGCGCGGGCGATGCCGATCCAGATCTCGCTGACGCGCGTGATGGCCAGCATGAAGGCCTGGCCGTTGGGGCCGCCGGTGGCGCCCGGCTGGTCGCTGGCGATGATCGCGGCGGTGTAGCCCGCCAGCGCCGCCGCATAGGAGGCGAAGTTGCGCAGCTGCGTCGCGACCATGGCGCAGCCGGCGCCCCACAGCGCCAGACCGATCAGGAAAGGGCCGCGGTCCTGGGGGAACGCTGCCGTCAGCAGTACGATCGCCGTCGCACCCACCAGGGTGCCGACCATGCGGAACCATCCCTTGCGCAGCGACGCGCCGAGACGCGGCTGGCAGACCAGGGCGGCGGATGTGCCGGCCCAATAGGCGTTGTCGAGCTCGAGCCAGAACGCGACGTAGAGGGCAAGGCAGACGGCCGCCCACATGCGCAGCCCGAACAGCAGAGGCGGGGCGGTGACCCGTCCCGTATTCGCCAGCGCCGCCCGCCATCGTGCGATCGGGCTCGGACCGGAGGATTGGCTGGATGTATTCGAACCGGCAGGCATTCTTCCAATCGGGTTGCCGAGGCGACATTCGGCCCGACCATCCTGGTCGGATTGACCGCGCGGTCGACGATCATCTCATCCATCAAACCGAGCTGCAAGGCTGCCTCCTGCAGGGTGAGATCGAACTCATGACCCCTGCGACTCAAATCAGTGCAGCACCGCCAAGCGCGCCAACGACGAGGCCGAGTCCGCAATACGGACTAAGTCGACTCCGGTCGTGCGCCCGATTGCCGACGGGCATAGAAATCCGTCAGCGAACCTGACGCTCGCGGAGGAAACAAATGGCCTACCAGTCGATCGAAGTGCGCAAGCTCACCCCTGCCATAGGCGCCGAGATCTTCGGCGTCGATCTCGCCAAGCCGCTCGGCAACCAGCAATTCCAGGAAGTGCACGACGCCCTGATGGAAAACCTGGTCATCTTCTTCCGCGACCAGAAGATGTCGATCGACCAGCACAAGGAATTCGGCCGCCGCTTCGGACCGCTGCACGTCCATCCCAATGCGCCGATCGAGATCAAGGAGCATCCCGAAATCCTCGTGATCAAGGCCGACGAGAACTCCAAGCGCGTCGCCGGCGAGGAATGGCACACCGATGTCTCCTGCGATGTCGAGCCGCCGATGGGCTCGATCCTCTACATGACCGAGGTGCCGCCCGAGGGCGGCGGCGATACGCTGTTCGCCAACACCTATCGGGCCTACGAAACTCTCTCCGAGCCGATCCGCGAGATGCTGCAGGGCCTGACCGCGCTGCATGACAGCTCGAAGGCGCACTACTACCGCGTCAAGGCGACGGATCGCGAGGCCATGAAGTTCCCCAACGCCGAGCACCCCGTGGTGCGCACTCATCCGGTGACCGGCAAGCAGGGCCTTTACGTCAACCGCGGCTTCACGCTGCGCATCCCCCAGCTCAGGAAGAACGAGAGCGATGCGCTCCTGGAGATGCTCTACCGCCACATCGAGACGCCGGAATTCCAGTGCCGGTTCAAGTGGCGGCCGAACTCGGTGGCCTTCTGGGACAATCGCTGCGCCCAGCACCATGCGATGTTCGACTACTTTCCGTACCGGCGTTACGGCCACCGCGTCACGGTGTGCGGCGACAGGCCTTTCCATCGGGCCGCGTGATGCTGTCGCGACGGCTGCTGCTGGGCGGCGCGCTCGCCGCCCCTTTTTTCGCCTCCTCTGATGCAAAGGCGGAGAGCTGGCCCACCAAGCCGGTCCGGGTGATCCTGCCGGGCCCGGCCGGCGGACTGATCGACATCGGCGGGCGCGCCGTCAGCGAGTCCATGCAAAGGGAACTGGGTCAGCCCTGGCTGATCGACCCGCACCCCGGCGCCAATGGCATCCTGGCCGGCCAGTTGCTCCTCGCCTCGCCGGCCGACGGCTACACGCTCTACCTCAGTACGTCGGGCCATGTGGCGTTGCCCTTCCTCATGAAGGCGCCGTTCGACGTGATGGCCGACTTCCAGCCCATCGGTATGATCGGCGTCAGCACGGCGCTGCTTTGCGTGCCGCCGACGTCGCCCGCCAACAACATCGCCGAGTTCGTGGCCTTTGCGAAGTCGAACCCGGGCAAGCTGAACTACCTCAATCCCGGGAACGGCACGGGAGCGCATCTGATACCGGAGCAGCTCAACATTCGGCATGGGCTCGACGTCACGTCGATCTCGTATAAGGGCCTGCCGCCTGGCGTGCAGGATCTGCTCGGCAACCGCCTCGACTTCGCCGTGGTGAGCACCGCGATCGTGGCGGAGCATGTCAAGGCCGGTCGCCTGAAGGCGCTCGCCGTGGCGGGACCGGCGAGGATTGCCGATCTTCCTGACGTCGCGACCATGACTGAGCAGGGCGCAGGCGATCTCGAAGTGCTCTCTTCACTGCCGCTCTGGGGCCAGAAAGGCCTGGCTGCGCCGATCGTCGCGCGCCTCAACAAGGCCGTTGCCGCGGCGCTCGCCGACGCCGGTACGCGCAAGCGGCTCCGGGCAGTCTACATCGAGCCGTTGCCCATGACCCCGTCCGAGGTGGGCGAGGCCATGTCGCGGGAACACGAGCGGCTGGGCAGGCTGATCGCCCAGGTGGGGATCAAGGCCGACGGCGGGAGCTGAGGTCTTCTGGTCAGCCATTGCCGCGCTTGGCGGCGACCGCGGCGGCGATGGCTGTCGCCATCTTCGCGAGCGGCCGGCCATATCGTGCGCCGGCTGCCTCTTCACTCATCGCCGAGCGGGGGAAGCGCATCGAAATGCAGCCGAGCACGCTGTCCTTCTCGCGGATCGGCACGGCCATGCCGTGCAGACGCAGCGGGCGGGGCGGTACGGTGAAGGCGTAGCCGTCGCGGCGAATGCGATCGAGCGCGGCCGTGAGCGCCGGCCCTTGGCGGGCGCCGATGCTGCGCAGGATGCGGCGGCGTTCCTCATCCGAACAGAAGGCGAGCCACGCGCGGCCGAGCGCGCCCATCAGCATCGGGCTCTTGCGATTGTAGGCAGCCGACTCGAACGACATGGGGCTTTCCGGCGCGGTGGAATGACGGACCGCCATGCCACCGGCGCTGAGCGTCGCCAGGTAGAGCGGCCATCCGTGCTCCCGCGTGAAGCGGCTCATGTGCGGAATGGCGGCGTCGACCAGATGATCGATAAAGCGCACGCCTCCGGCGAGCGCCAGCACCTGATCGGTCAGCCGGTACCCCGCTTCGCGCGATACGCGCGAAGCGTAGCCCAGCGCGATCAGCGTATGCAGCAGCCGCACCAGGGTCGGCCGTGGCAGCGCCGTCTCGATTGCCAGGACTTTAAGGGTCGTCGACCGCCTGCGATTCAACGCTTCGAGCAACACGAAGGCGCGGCGGATGGGTTCGATGACCGGCTCCGACATCGGTTGGACCCTAGTCCGCCGTACGGACTATGTCGACTTGGGCCGGCGTAGATGGGAAATCCCGGCACTGACGCCTTCGCGCGGTTGCCGCGGAAGCTCGCGCAGGATTTCGAGTACCGGGCCATTGAGCGGCACGCGGTGTTCTCGGCCGGCGTCCCGGCCAGTGATGACGCGGTGTTCTCCCGGACGGGGTGAATCGAATCGGTTGCGGCGCCATGACGGCGCGACCACGGCACGGCGTCAGCCTTCTGATGCCGATCGCATTCAGCCCGCGAGCGGCGCCGTGTAGCCTGCAACCAGCTTGACGAGGTCGGCCTGCCGCGTGGCGCCGGTCTTTTGAAACAGACGGTTGACATGCGTCCTGACCGTCGTGTCCGCAACGCCGAACGCAGTGGCGACTTCCGGTATGCCGCCGACTTCGGTGATGGCCAGCAGGACGCGCAGCTCGGTCGGCGTCAGCTTGAATGTCTCGCCGATGACTTGCGAAGCCGAAGAGGCCACCAGAGCGGCCCGGCGGACGAACAAGGCCGCGGCGGCCGCACGATCTATGCCGGCGCGGCGGCGCGCGCCTGAAGTCAAAGGCAGCGCATGGGCGACGTAGCGCTCGTCGTCCTTTCCGATCAGCGACACGGCGATCCCCTGGATCCCCACGGCGGCGTCGCCCAGACCCGCGGCCGCAAAGACCTCCCGCAACGTCCGCTGGACCCGTGTATCGGAGGCCACCAGTCGCGCACCGGCGGAGCTCAGGATATCGCCTGCGGCAAGGATGGCCCTGCCGGCGGCATTGGCGTGAATGATGCGCCCTTCCGCGTCGACGAGATACATGCCCGTGCTCAGCCCATCGAGGGTATCGACAAAGGTCGCGACTTCGCCCGCCTTGAACTCGAACATCCTGCCGATCAGGACGGCACGCCTGATGTGCGGCGCGATCAACCGCATTTGCCGGCGCGCCCGGTCATCGACGAGGCCGTTTCGCTCGTGGCGGAACACGCCGAAGATGGCCGAGCTGATGGTCGTCCTGTCGAGAACCGCGCTTATGAAATCGACGATGCCCTGGGGCCGCGCCCACTGACGATATAATTCGGTCTCGCGGAGTTCGCTAAAAGGGATTAGGTCGGTGGTCGCAATCGGCTGCTCGATGTCGCCGAGAAAGTGCGGCTCCGCGGCCGGATAAATCGGCTCGAACAGAGCGACCGGCAGCCGCTGAAATCCGAACTCATGTTGACTGACGGCGTTGCGGGCACCGACATCCTTGTTGATGAGCGCGGCCCCGCTACCGCCGATGAAATTCGCCGCCCTTTCGATGGCGCCCTCCCAAAGAGAAGGGTCGATGGCAGCATCGTAGATGACGCCGATCAAATCACTCAGTCGCTGCTGATCGTCGGGACGGCGGGCCGACGCAACGACCGAGACCGGTCTCAGACGTGACGTTGTATTCATTTCAGAAGGTCCCTCGGGCGCACCGCAGCCAGAGATCGGTCGGTTCCAGATGGATCTGGTTGCGCCCGCTCGAGGCAGGTCGGTCAGGCCTGCCTAAGGGGCATCCAGGAGAGGCGGACCCTTACTATGCCCGGCATGGCGGTGCATCCTCCAATCGGAGGATGGCGCCGCCGCAGGCCGTCGCGTTCTGCTGATGGTGGCGGAATATGGACAGGGACCAGAGCCGCGAAGCCCGTCAGCGAGACGAGGACGGGCAGCAGCACGCTTCGCCCGGACGAGGCTCCGCCGATACCGTTTCAGTCCAGCACGCCAACGGCACCGCCGAATCCGATGGTGGTGGCGAGCAAGCCTGCAAGCGCCAACACACAAGCAGGCAAGCCATGGCGCCGTAGATCAGGACAAATCTGCGACTCATCGGATCACTCGCCTAGGCTCACGCGCTTGCCACGGAAAGTCGCCCCTCCCGACAGTGCAGGATCATCGCCAGCGGCGATGCCAGGGCGAGCACCATCGCAAGCCCGAACGCCGGATCGCTCGACAGGACCGCGGCGAGCAAGGCGCCACAGGCCGCCCCTGCCATTTGCGCGAAGCCGAACAGAGCTGCCGCTGCTCCGGCTTTGTTTCCGAAGGGCGACAAGGCTGCCGCGCTCGACAGCGGGCTGGCGATGCCCAGGCCGGACAAGAAGATCGCGGCGCCGACCACGAACGGCAGGAACGCGTTCCGGGCGACCAGCACGGCGAGC
>DATHNU010000644.1:0-3128 GCA_035485695.1 Reyranella sp.
CTTGAGCTTGTCGATTTCGGCCTTGGCCTTGAGGCGACCAGCCTCGGCCTCCTGCAGTGCGCGCTTCGTATCGCCATCCGCCGCCACCACGGCGCTCGGTTGTGGCGACGGCGCAAACGCATAGTAGCCGCCGCCGCCGCCCGCGAGCACGAGCATGAGAGCCGCGCCGAGGGCAATCCAGCGGCCGGCGTCGCCCCGCCTGGGCACGACGGCCACTTCGGCCCGCGGCGCCGGCGTGGCTGATCTCATCGGCGGTGGCATCATCACCACCGTCGCCTCGCTTACCGGGGGCGCCTGGCCAAGCAATGCGCGCCAGCCCGAGATGGTTTGCGGCCGCGCGTTGGCCTGGAGCGAAAGGCCGGCGTCGATGCCGATCATCAGGCTGCGCGCGAAGCCCAGCGGCTGCCGGCGAACGAGCGGCTCGTAGCGATCCTCCATCAGCCGATCGATGGCACCGGGCGGCGCGTTGCCGATGATAGCGTGATAGAGCGTGGCCGCCAGGCCGTAGATGTCGGTCCACGGCCCCTGCTTGGCCGAGGTGAACTGCTCGGGCGCGGCGTAGCCGGGTGTGAAGATCGCCGTCAGGTCCACCGTGCGGCCGACCATGGCGGCGCGCGAGGCGCCGAAATCGATCAAGGTCGGCTTGCCTTCGGCGCCGATGAACACGTTGGCGGGCTTGATATCGCGGTGCAGGAAACCCGCCTCATGCACCTGCTGCAAACCCTCGAGCAATGGCCACAAGAGACTGTCGACCTCGCCCGCCGTGAACGGGCCCTCCGCCTTGATGCGCGCCTCCAGCGTCTCGCCGCGCAGCATCTCCATGATGATGTAGGCGGTGCCGTTCTCCTCGAGAAAGTCGAACACTTTCACGATGGAAGGCGCCTCGTGCAGGGTGGCGAGAGTGCGGCCCTCCTCGATGAAGCGATCGCGGCCCCAGTTGAAGTCGTCAGCAGCCCCGGTCGAGCGTGGCAACACGGAGGCGCCGTCCTGGCGCACCGCCAGCGCCACCGGCAGATATTCCTTGAGCGCCACCTTGCGATCGAGCTGGGTATCGCGGGCGCGATAGGTAATGCCGAAGCCGCCTTGGCCCAGCACGCCCAGGATCTCGTAACGGCCCACGCGCTGGCCCGGCGCGAGCGCCACATAATCGACCCTGGTCGAGGAACCTGCGAAGGGAGGGTCGGCGTCGGACATAGCCCAAAAGCCTGCCACGCACCTTCGGCCTCGGCAACGGCAACCGGGCTCCAGGCGTTCCTTTCGAGAAGAAAACCTGGGAGTCCGCCATGAAGGCATCCGACGTGGACGGGGACGAGGCGCCCTTCAGCCGCCCGGAGACGCAACGGCCGGCACATGGCTAGGCGTCGTAGGGGGCGCTATCGCCATCGTGCTGGCATGCGCGGTGTGGACCTTGTGGAACCAGGAACCGCCCGTCCCCGCGGGCCGAAGCGGGATGACATGCTTCGCCGCGACTTGTTAACCTCCGGGCAACCCGGAGGAATTCATGGCGAAGTTCGGTATTGGACAATCGATCAGAAGAGTCGAGGACCCGCGCCTGCTGACGGGCGGCGGACGCTATACCGACGACACCAAGCTCAATGCCCCGGCGGCGCGCGCCTGCGTGCTGCGCTCCCCTCATGCCCATGCCGATCTCAGGAGCCTTGATACCGCAGCCGCCCGCAAGGCGCCGGGTGTCCTGCTGGTTCTGACCGGCGAGGATGTGACGAAGGCGGATTTCGGCGATGTTCCCTGCCTGGTACCGCTCGAAAACCGGGACGGCACGCCGCGCGGCGAGACATCGCGGCCGATGCTGGCCAAGAGCCGCGTGCGCCATGTCGGCGACCCGGTGGCGCTGGTGGTGGCCGAGACTCTGGAGCAGGCCAAGGATGCCGCCGAGCTGATCGAGGTCGACTACGTCGCCCGCCCGCACACCGTCGGCACCTACGAGTCGGCGCAGCCCGGCGCGCCGCTGGTGCACGACCACATCAAGGACAACATCGTCTTCGACTGGGAGATGGGCGACCGCGCCAAGACCGAGGCGGCCTTCAGCAAGGCCGACCGGGTCGTCAAGCTGCAGATCGTCAACAACCGCCTGGTCGTCAACTCGATGGAGCCGCGCGGCGCCATCTGCGAGTACGATGCGAAGGACGACCGCTCGACCCTGTGGGTCTCCTCGCAGGGCGTCAGCATGATCCGGCCGGTGGTCGCCGACATGATCCTCAAGATCGGCTCGCCCACGCTCCGCGTGCGCACCGGCGACGTGGGCGGCGGCTTCGGCATGAAGATCTTCGTGCATCCGGAATATCCGATGATCGTGTGGGCCTCGCGCCTGCTCAAGCGCACGGTGAAATGGATTCCCGATCGCCAGGAAGCGTTCCAGTCGGACGTCCAGGGCCGCGACCATGTATCGATCGCCGAGATGGCGCTCGACAAGGATTGCCACTTCATCGGCTGTCGCATCACGACCTATGCGGCATTGGGCGCCTATCTCAGCCATTTCAGCGCCTTCATACCGACTCTCGCCGGCAGCTCGATGCTGGTCGGCCTCTACCAGACGCCGGCCACCTACGTGAACGTCAAGGGCGTGCTGACCAACACCGTGCCGACCGATGCCTATCGCGGCGCCGGACGACCCGAGGCGGCCTATCTGCTGGAGCGCTTCGTCGACCACATCGGGCGCGCGACCGGCCTCTCGCCCGACGAGATCCGGGCCCGCAACTTCGTGAAGCCCAACCAGATTCCGTGGAAGACGGCGCTCGGCGACACCTACGATTCGGGCGATTTCGAGAGCGTCATGCGCAAGGGCATGGAAAAGGCCGACTGGAAGGGCTTCCCGGCGCGGCGCGCCGCCTCGGAAGCGAAGGGCAAATGGCGCGGCATCGGCATGGCGACTTATGTCGAGAAATGCGGCGGCGGCGGCGCGCCAGAGACCGCGATCGCCAAGTTCAACGACGATGCCTCGGTCACGCTCTATCTCGGCAACCAGACCAACGGCCAAGGCCACGAGACGGCGATCCGGCAGATCGCCTCGGCGCGGCTGGGCATCGATGCCGAGCGTATCGCCATTGTGCAGGGCGATTCGGACCTCACGCCCGAGGGCTTTACCGGCGGCAGCCGCATGGTCTCGGTGG
>DATHNU010000645.1:0-3705 GCA_035485695.1 Reyranella sp.
CCCGAGCTGGCCAAGGCCGACCGCGAGATGGCTGCGGCCTATGCCGCGCTCGCCGCCAAGCTGACTGGCGCCGCCAAGGAAAACCTCGAGAAGGAGCAGCTGCGCTGGCTCGGCGATCGCAACAGCGGCTGCGCCGCCGACACCGACGGCGTCATCCCTTGCCTCAAGAGACGCTACGCCGCGCGCACCACGAATCTGATTGCTTCGGGCGAGGGCATCTATCCCTTCATCAGCGAGCAGTCGCTGTCCAAGAACGCCAAGCTCGGCAAGATCACCTATTCCTACGACATCAGCTATCCGAAATTCGAGGGCACGAGCGCCGACTTCACAGCCGTCAATGCACGTTTCGCCAACGCCACGAAGAAGGCGATTGCCGACGCCACGCCGCAGGCCGATTCCGGGCTCGACCGCGAGCAAGGATGGACTTACGAGCAGAGCTTCAAGATCTATCGGCCGAGCGCCAACGCCGTCACCGTCGCGGTGGATTTCTACGGCTATAGCGGCGGGGCGCACGGCTTTGGCGCCACCACTTGCACCCTTGTCGATCTGCGCACGGGCAAGATCGAGGGCCCGGGTGGAGTGTTCGCGGCAGGCGACAAGTGGCTGAAAACCATGGTCGAGATCGTCGGCGCCGACCTCAAGAAGCAGTTCGTCGACAAGCCCGGCTTCGACGAGGCGCTGGAGCCCGCCAGTCTCGCCAAGCTGCTGCGAGAGCCCGGCCGCTATTGTTGGCATGCCCGCCGGTTGGAGGTGGTCTTCAACTCCTATGATGTCGGCCCTTATTCGTCCGGTCCGTTCGAGGTCTATGTGCCCTACGAGCGGCTCGCATCGCTGCTGCGCAAGGACGGGCCGATTACGCGGTAGACTAATGCAGCTTGCGTCGGTCGCGCGTCGACGCTGATGCGGACGCCGTCGTCGTCTGTCCGGTCTCGACCGGCGGCACCGGCCCGGAATGATGGCCGATCATGCGCCAGCCTTCGCTCACCCGCGCGAAAGTGTTGGTCGCCATGAGCTGGCCCTCGGGCAGGATCTCGCGGCACACCACGATGGCCAACCCCGGACGGCCGACGACCCATTCGTCCATGCAACGCACCTTGGGTGCCTGAGGGTGGCGAAGGATGGCGCGCCAGCTCGCCATGATCTCGGCCCGTCCGTGCAGCGGCGCCTGGCCGGGATGCAGGCAGACCACCGCACCGGTCGGCGCCCAGATCCGGTCCATTGCCTCGGCGTCGCGCTCGGTGAAAGCGCGGTAGAACGTGCGATTGGCTGAAAGCACGGCCTCGCGCTCCTCGTCGTCGAATTCCGCCAGGAGCGGCGGTGGGCGGGTCGCACGGCGGGGCATTCGTCCCTCGAAACTCCCTGGTTGCGCGGCCTAGGATTAGCCGACAGAGAAGGGGCATCCAACAGCCGAGATGACGATGTCCATCCCCAAGCTCGAATTCCCGCCGTTCCATCTGCCGGCCGAAGCCGAGGCGCTGCGCGTAGAAGTCCGCGCCTTCCTCAAGGAGATGCTGCCCAGGGTGAAGACCGAGGACCGCTTCGCGAGCTGGAACACGCGGTCGGCGGAGTTCAGCAAGGCGATGGGCAAGAAGGGCTGGATCGGCATCACCTGGCCGAAGCAATACGGCGGCAGCGAGCGCACCTTCCTCGACCGCTACGTCATCACCGAGGAACTCTTGGGCAACAGCGCGCCCGCGGGCGCGCACTGGGTGGCCGATCGCCAGTCGGGGCCGCTGCTGCTGCGCTTCGGCAGCGAGGAGCAGCGCCAGGCCATCCTGCCGCGCATCACCGCCGGCGAATGCTATTTCTCGATCGGCATGAGCGAGCCCGATTCGGGCTCCGACCTTGCCTCGGTGCGCACGCGCGCCGAGCCGGTGCCGGGCGGCTTCCGGGTCAATGGCACCAAGGTCTGGACCTCGGGCGCGCACCATAACCACTACTGCATCGCGCTGGTGCGGACCTCGGGCCAGCACGGCGACCGCCACAAGGGTTTGAGCCAGATCCTGGTCGACCTAAAGACGCCGGGCGTCACCATCCGGCCGATCATCAACCTTGCCGGCCGCCACGACTGGAACGAAGTGACGTTCAACGACGCCTTCATCCCCGAGAGCTGCCTCATCGGCAACGAGGGCGATGGCTGGCTGCAGGTGACCAGCGAACTCGCCTTCGAGCGCTCGGGCCCCGAGCGCTTCATGCAGAACTTCTACATCCTGCGCGAACTGGTGCGCGTGCTGGGCCGTCAGCCGGCCAAGCGCGCCAGCGCCATCCTGGGCCGCCTGGTCGCGCGCCTGTGGACCTTGCGCCAGATGTCGGTCGCCGTGGCAGGCATGATGCAGGGCGGCAAGTCGCCCGCCATCGAGGCCGCGCTGGTCAAGGATCTCGGCACGATCTATCAGCAGGACCTGCCGGAAATCGCCCGCACCATCGTCGAATCCGATGCCACGACCGAGGACGACCTGGCCGATTTTTTGGACATCGCCCAGTACGCCACCATGATGGCGCCCAGCTACACCATCCAGGGCGGCACGACCCAGGTGCTGCGCGGCATCGTCGCGCGCGGCCTCGGTCTGCGCTGAGGGAGAGAACGCAAATGGACCGCGACACCCGCGACATGCTGCTTGAGACCGCCGACCGCTTCTTCACGCAGCGCTGCGGCCGCGAGGTGGTGAACGGCGTGGAGAAGGGCGCCTGGCCCGCCGATCTCTGGAAGGAGATCGAGGAGATGGGCCTGCCGCTGATCGCGGTGCCCGAGGATAAAGGCGGTGTCGGCGGTACCTTGGGAGACATGCTGGCGCTCTTGCGGCTGGCTGGTTCGCATGCCGTACCGGTGCCGCTCGCCGAGACCGCGCTCGCCAACCTTTTGATCGCTGCTGCGGGCGGCGAGCCCAAGCCCGGTCCGGTGACTCTGGCGCTGGGTAACCTTCAGCTCTCGGGCGGCCGCCTCAGCGGCAAGGTCGAGCGCGTTCCCTTCGCTTCGGTCGCCGACCGCTTCGTCGCGCTGGTCGGCGGCACGCTGGCCGTTGTCGCCAAGAGCAATGCCAGGATCGAGGCCACGCCCAGCCATGCCGGCGAGCCCTACGGCTCGGTGACGTTCGACAATGCCGCGGCCGAATTCAGCGCCGCCTCGCCGCTGAGCGCGGAGCGCGCGTTCGAGCTGGCGGCCGTCATGCGCGCCATGCAAATGGCCGGCGCGGCCGACAAGGTGCTGGCGACCGCCGTCGAATATTCCAAGCAGCGCGTGCAGTTCGGCCGCTCGATCTCGACCTTCCAGGCCATCCAGCACATGCTGGCCGAGCTGGCGAGCTGCGTGGCCGCCACCATCGCCTCGGCCGAGGCGGCCGCGCGCGATGCCGATGAAGGAGGCCTTCTGCACGGCGGCCGCTTCTCAATCGCCGCGGCCAAGAGCCAGGCCTCCGAGTTCGCCCAGCGTATCGCCGCCATCTCGCACCAGTCGATGGGGGCCATGGGCTTCACCCACGAGCACATCCTGCACCATTACACGCGCAGGCTCTGGGTGTGGCGCCGCGACTTCGGCAGCGAGACCTTCTGGGGCGAGAAGATCGGCCAGGCCTACGCCAAGGCCGGACCCGACGCGCTGTGGGCCGCGCTGAGCGCGAGCAAGTACGCGGCGTAGGCCGCACGGCAACTGCGAGCAGCGCTGTCCTGTCACCCGTTGGTCACAGAGCCGGTGGATTTGCCTTCGCT
>DATHNU010000646.1:0-4342 GCA_035485695.1 Reyranella sp.
GGAGATCCGTCTGGCCGGCCTCGCCGCCGACCTCGGTTTCGACTGTCTGTGGTCGGCCGAGCACCATTTCAACGACTACTCCTTCGTCCCCGACAATCTCCATCTCATGACCTATCTGACGGCGCGCCATCCCGACATCGATGTCGGCACGGCGGCCGTCATCCTGCCGTGGCACGATCCGCTGCGCGTCGCGGAAAATGCCGCCGTCCTCGACATGCTGAGCAGGGGCCGGCTTCGCCTGGGCATGGGCCGCGGGCTGGCGCGACGCGAGTTCGCCGCCTTCCGTCTCAGCATGGACGAATCGCGCGGCCGCTTCGACGAGGCGGCGCCGATGATCGTGAACGCGCTCAAGACCGGGTTCATCGAGGGCGACGGCCAATACTACAAGCAGCCGCGCATAGAAATCCGCCCGCGGCCCCAGCATTCCTTCGACGGCCGCATCTACGCCGTAGCGTCGAGCGAGGATTCGGTCAATTCCGCCGCCAAGCTCGGCGCCCACATGGTGATGTTCGCCGACCGGCCGTGGGAGATGCGGCTGCCGGTGATCGAGCACGGGCGCGATCTCCATCGCCAGTATCACGGCACCGAGCAGCCCCAAATCATGCTGACCGAGTTCTGCGTCTGCGGCTCCAACCTCGCCGAGACCGAGGACGAGGCGCGCCGATATCAGGGCAAGTTCGTGGAGAGTAACTTCTACCACTACGAGTTCCTGGGCGAGCATTTCAAGACGGTGAAGGGCTACGACGCCTACCAGCAGAAGGCCGAGATCGCGCGCAAGGGTGGCCTCGAGGGCGCGGTGACCGGCTTCATGCAGGCAGCGAGCTGGGGCACGCCCGACAAGATCCTGCGCGGCCTCGAGGCGCGCCGGAAGCTTTTGGGCGACTTCGAGCTCAACGTCGCTTTCCGTTTCGGTGGCACGCCCTACGAAGTCTCCGAGCGGGGCTTGAAACTCTTCGCGAAAGAAGTACTTCCCGTTGTGAAGTCGTGGGGGCCGACGAAGGTCGCTCAAGCGGCCTGAGCGACGGCTCACGCACGCGGCGTGGGGCCGCTATAGTCGAGACGGTTCAAGTGCGAGGCCCCATGTTCACGTCCAATCGGAAACCACTCTCCTTCCACGTGCCGGCACCGGCGGTGCGTCCCGGGGGCACGCCCGATTTCAGCGACGTGAAGATCTCTGTGGCCGGCGAGGTGCGGCGACCGGAGGTCGATGTCGCGCCCGAGGCGATCCGTGACCTCGCCTATTCGATCATCCGCGTGCTCGATCGCGACAGCGAGGCGATGGGCCCGTGGGCCGGCCTGCTCGACGACGAGGCGCTGCTGAAGGGCCTGCGCCACATGATGACGCTGCGCGCCTTCGATGCGCGCATGCAGATGGCCCAGCGCCAGGGCAAGACCTCGTTCTACATGCAGCACATGGGCGAGGAGGCGGTGAGCTGCGCCTTCCGCGTGGCGCTCGAGCCCGGCGACATGAATTTCCCGACCTACCGCCAAGCCGGGCTGTTGATCGCGGGCGACTTTCCGATGCTTGAGATGATGAACCAGATCTACTCCAACGAGCTCGACCCGCTGAAGGGCCGCCAGCTGCCGGTGATGTATTCGTCGCGCGAGCATGGTTTCTTCTCGATCTCGGGCAATCTCGCTACGCAATTCATCCAGGCGGTCGGCTGGGCGATGGCGTCGGCGATGAAGCGCGACACGAAGATCGCGGCCGGCTGGATCGGTGACGGCTCGACCGCCGAATCGGATTTCCACGCGGCCCTCGTCTTCGCCTCGACCTACAAGGCGCCGGTCGTGCTCAACATCGTCAACAATCAATGGGCGATCTCGACCTTCCAGGGCATCGCCCGCGGCGGTTCGGGGACTTTTGCGGCGCGCGGCCTCGGCTTCGGCATCCCGGCCCTCAGGGTCGACGGCAACGACTATCTCGCCGTTTATGGGGTGGCGAAATGGGCGGTCGAGCGGGCCCGTCGCAATCTCGGGCCGACCCTGGTCGAGTACGTCACTTATCGGGTGGGCGCACACTCCACCTCGGACGATCCTTCAGCCTATCGGCCGAAAACCGAATCTGACGCCTGGCCGCTGGGCGATCCCGTGCTACGGCTCAAGAACCACCTGATCCGGCGTGGCGTTTGGTCCGAGGATCGGCACAAGCAAGCCGAAGCCGAGATCCTGGCCTCCGTCATCGCGGTTCAGAAGGAGGCCGAAAGCCACGGCACGCTGCATTCCGGCCCTCATCCCTCGGCGCGCGACATGTTCGAGGGCGTCTATGAAGAGATGCCGCCGCACCTGCGTCGCCAGCGCCAGCAGGGCGGGATCTAGCCGATGCCGCGCAAGACCATGGTCGAGGCGATCCGCGATGCCATGGATGTCTCCATGCAGCGCGACGACAACGTCGTCGTGTTCGGCGAGGATGTCGGTTATTTCGGCGGCGTGTTCCGCTGCACCCAGGGCCTGCAGCAGAAATTCGGCGCCAGCCGTGTCTTCGATACGCCGATCAGCGAGCTTGGCATCGTCGGCGCCGCCGTCGGCATGGCGGCCTATGGCCTCCGGCCCTGCGTCGAAATCCAGTTCGCCGATTACATGTATCCGGCCTACGACCAGATCGTGTCGGAGGCGGCGCGGCTGCGCTATCGCTCCAACGGCCAGTTCACGGCGCCGCTGGTGGTGCGCATGCCAACCGGCGGCGGAATCTTCGGCGGCCAGACACACAGCCAGAGTCCGGAGGCGCTGTTCACCCATGTCGCCGGCCTGAAAACTGTCGTGCCGTCCAATCCCTACGACGCCAAAGGGCTGCTGATCGCCGCGATCGAGGACAATGATCCGGTGATCTTTCTCGAACCCAAGCGGCTCTACAACGGCCCGTTCGACGGCCATCACGACCGGCCCGTGACGCCGTGGGCGCGCCATCCGCAAGGCGAGGTTCCGGACGGCCACTACACCGTGCCGCTGGGCAAGGCCGCCATCCGCCGTGCGGGCGCTGCCGTGACGGTGCTGGCCTATGGCACCATGGTCTTCGTCGCCGAAGCGGCGGCGGCCGAGACCGGCATCGATGCGGAGATCATCGATCTGCGTACGCTCTTGCCCTACGACCTTGAGACGATCGTGGCCTCAGTGGAGAAGACGGGGCGCTGTGTCGTCGTTCACGAGGCGACGCTGACCTCGGGCTTCGGCGCCGAACTCAGCGCGCTCGTCCAGGAGAATTGCTTCTACCATCTCGAGGCGCCGATCGTGCGGGTCACCGGCTGGGACACGCCATATCCGCACGCCCAGGAATGGGACTATTTCCCCGGGCCGGCCCGCATCGGCCGCGCGCTCAAGGCCGTGATGGAGGCCTGAGATGGGAACCCGCATCATCAAGCTTCCCGATGTCGGCGAAGGCGTGGCCGAGGCCGAGATCGTCGAATGGCATGTCGAGGTCGGCCAGTCGGTGCTGGAGGACCAGCTTCTGGCCGCCGTGATGACCGACAAGGCGACGGTCGAGATTCCGTCACCCGTTGCCGGCACTGTTGTCGCCTTGGGCGCCGAGGTCGGCAGCGTCCTGGCGGTCGGCGCCGAGCTCGTCCGGCTTGAAGTTGCAGGCGAAGGCAATGAGGAAGTGACGGCTGCGCCACGGGAAGCGGCGGCGATACAAGCGCCGGTCGAAAAACCGGCCGCTCCGATGCCAACGCCGGCGCCCCAACCCGCCGCCGTACCGTCGGTGCCTCCGCCACCGGTCACGCGTGCGCCGATCGGACCGCCGCGGCCGCCCGGCGAGAAGCCGATCGCCTCGCCCGCCCTGCGGCGGCGCGCCCGCGAGGCCGGTGTGGATCTGCGTCAGGTGCGCGGCACCGGACCGGCCGGGCGCATCGGCCATGACGACCTCGATGCCTTCCTGCGCGGCGCGCCCAAGGGCGGGATATCGGCGGCCCGGGCCGCCAACACCGAGATCGAGACCGTCAAGATCATCGGCCTGCGCCGGCGCATCGCCCAGAAGATGGCGGAGTCCAAGCGCCGGGTTGCCCACTTCTCCTATGTCGAGGAAGTCGACGTCACCGCGCTTGAGGCGCTACGTGCGACCCTCAATGCGGAGAATCGCTCGGATCGGCCGCGCCTCACGCTGATGCCGTTCCTGATGAAGGCCTTGGTCAAGGCGGTTGCCGACTTCCCCGAGATGAACGCGCTCTATGACGACGAGGCGGAAACGCTCGAACGGCATGGCGGCGTCCATATCGGCATCGCCACGCAGACGCCCTCCGGTCTCATGGTGCCGGTCGTCCGCCACTGCGAGACGCTCAGCCTGTGGGACTGCGCCGCCGAAGTGCAGCGCCTGGCCGAGGCGGCACGCGAGGGCAGGGCGAGCCGC
>DATHNU010000647.1:0-8124 GCA_035485695.1 Reyranella sp.
GCGCCGGCATATGCTTGAGGATCCCCGCGAGGAACGAGCCGGCAGTGGCGCTCACGCCTTGCGGGCCTTCCGGATCGTGGCTCAACGGCTTCCCGGCTTCGTCCCAGAGGCTCATATGGATATGAAGGCCGTTGCCGATGCCGCTGGTCGAAACGCGCGGCGTGAAGGTCACGCTGTGGCCTAGGCGGGCGGCGGTGGCCCGCGCGATCTCGCGCAGCATGATTGCCTGATCGCAAGCCTTGAGCGGTTCCTCAGGCGGGACGGTCACCTCAAACTGGTTAAGGGCGAACTCGGCCAAATAGCTGTCGGCCTCGACGCCACACTGCTCGAGCGCCGAGAGAAAGACCTCGCCGAAGCTTCCGTGGCGGCGCACAGCGTCAAGCGCATACATGTCACCGGCCCGGCCATTGCCGCCCGAATAAACGAACTCATGTTCATGGGCTACGCGCAGCGTGACGCCAGTCTCACGGCGCAAATCCTCAACAGCATTGCGCAACAATGTGCGCGGGCAGCAGTCCCAGGGCGTGCCGTCAGTCTCGAGAATGTCGCTGAGAAAGAAATGCTCCTTCTGCAGCCCGTCGCCAAAATCGATAGTCGCCTCGGCCAGTGGGTCGGGCATCATGAGCACGTCGCCCCACGGGCCCCATTGCGAGGGGGCGATGGCGCCCAACGCTGTGAACATGATGTTGGTCGGCGTCCAGCCGACGCCGCTCTTCAGGCGCTTCTGCAGGTCGCGGGTCGGAAAACCCTTGCCCCGCAGCGTGCCGGAGATGTCTGAATAGAGGAACATGGTCAGTGGTTCACGATTCATTCGCGGACCTTCTGGTTTTGCCGCCATTCGTCCTATTGTTGCGCGGGGCGCTCGGGCTGGCGGCGAGCGGACTATCAAGATGAAACGGGCGGCGCAGGCTCTCGAGCGTCTCTATGCGGCGCTTCGCGCCTTCGCCCAGACGTTCCACCACGCTCGCGATCAGCAGCTCGACCATGACGAAGCCAGCGGCGGCGCTGTCGAAGGCGGTGGGCGCCTCGACCGGGCAGGCGATCACATGGACCGCCCTTGCGGCGATCGGCGAGCGCCAGAGATCCGTCACCAGGATGACGACCGCTCCCTGCGATGCGGCGCCGTCGGCGAATTCGAGCACGTCGCGCTGATACCGCCGGAAATCGAACACGACCAGTAAGTCACGCCGCTTCACGTCGAGCAGATAGTCGGCCCAACCGGCGCTGCCTTCGCCCACCAGCTGCGCGCCAGGCCTGAGCTCACGCAGCAAATGATGGAAATAGGTGGCGAGCGTCTGGCTGAAACGACCCCCCAAGCAGAAGACCGCGCGCCTGGGATCGCAGAGCAACCTCGTGATGGCGGCATAATCCCGGCGCGGGAGGCCGCGAAACGCGCGCTCGATGTTTTCACAGATGGCAAGCCCTACCCGCTCAGGGACGTCGCGGCCCTCGCCCCAGCCGTTGCGCGCCGGATAGCGCCCAAGCGGCCCCTGAAGCTGCTTCTGCACCTCGCTGCGCATCGCGTTCTGGAAGGCGGCATAGCTGGCGAAGCCGAGCCGGCTGATGAAACGCAGGATCGTCGGCGCGCTGGTGCCGGCCCGCTCCGCGAATCGGCTCACCGTCTCCAGCCCCGCCACCGGATAATTGCCGAGCAGCGCGCGGGCCACCCGCTGTTCGGCCTCCGTATAGTCCCGCAGGGCGCGCCGCACCCGCTCGGAGATCGGCTGCGGTTCCCGTGCGGCCGTGGCGTCAGGGTTTCCCGCTGCCGCTGGAGCTATCCGTTTCACGCGGCAAGCACTTCCGACCGTTCGACGGAGCGCGGCAGAAGAGGCTCGAGCAAGGCCGCCCAGCGCCGCTGTCCGGCCTCATCGCCGATCAGGTCCTGGCGGATCTCGATCTCCCCATAGGGCACCCCCCGGCCTTCGCAATGAACCGGCACGGTATAATCCATCTCCAAGTTGACGCTGTAGGGCTCATTGCGCCCGACGCAGAGCCCGGGTTCCGCCTCCAGCAACGCCAGCAGCGAATCGCCGATGCGCCAATCGCGATACGCGATCACGCCGATATGCCATGGCCTGGGCTCGGCGTCGCTGGCGAGGTGCGGCGTGCAGCTGTGCATGCAGAAAATCACAGTCGGCTGGCCGGCTGCGCGACGGCGCGCCAATGTCTCCTCGATGCAGCGGTGATACGGCCTCATGATCTCGATGTCGCGGGCTTGCTTCTCCGCCTCGCTCAGCCCGCGATTGCCCGGGACCTCGACGCCGTCGCTCCGCTCCATGATCGACTGCGCCGATCCGACCTTGCGGTTGCAGTCGATCACGAGGCGCGAATAAGGCTGATAGATGTAGGTCGCATCCAGCTTGTCCGAGAGCCGCGAGGTCACGCCCTGGATGCCAATGTCCCAGCCGATATGCCGGGCCAGCTCAGCTTCGCTCAGGCCCAGCCTCCCCAGCCGGCGCGGCACCGCTCGGCCGCCATGATCCGAAATGAAGAGGATTGGCGAGCGGCCTGCCGGATTCTGCAGAACGACCGGCTCGGGATCGCCCGGACCCAGCAGGGCGTTAGCGAGCGCCTGCTGCTGACCGTGTTTCATGGCCATTCTCCATTTCGATGGCGATTTCCCCCCGAGCCGGTCCGCACGATCCCTCCCTTGCGGACCGACTCGCATAGACGACCCCCGGAAACCCGAGGAGCCACGTTTCCCGATGAGAAGCTCTCAGCGTTAAGGCGTGACAGTGCTCTTTAGGTTCACCTTGGCATGATCGACATACATGATCGCCACCGGCTTGCTCGGGACCCGGCTGCCATTCTTGAAGGCAATGTCGCCGGTCACGGCCGGATAGGCTGTGGTCGCGTTGAGCGCCTTGGTGACGGCGGCTGGATCGGTTGAGCCGGCCCGCTTGATCGCGTCCGCGACCAAGCCGAGCGCGTCATAGCCTAAGGCGGCGAAGGCGTTCTCGGGCGGATTGCCGTACGCCTTCTGATAAGAGGTGCGGAAGGTGTTGGCGACGCCGGTGTCGAGGCCGACATAGGCGTGGGTGGTGAAATAGACGTCGTCGGAAAGGTCCGGCCCCGGCACGGTCGACACAAGGTCGGTGTCATAGCCGTCGCCGCCCAGGATAGGCAGCTTGATGCCGGCCTCGCGGATCTGCTTGATGATGATGCCGGCCGTGTCAGGCCCCGACGAGGCGAAGACCGCTTGGGCGTCGGGATTGGCCTTGAGCCGCGAGACGAGGGCTGAGAAGTCCTTGTCGTCGGTCATGTAAATGTCGTTCAGCAGCACCTTGCCGCCGAGCTGGGTGAAGCGGTCTTGGAAATACTTCGATAGACCCTTGGTGTAGTCCATCGCATTGTCGGTCCAGATGACGATGTTATGGACGCCAAGGGTCTTGTAGGCGTACTCGGCCATGGCATGCGCCTGGACGTCGTCGCCGAAGCAGGCGAGGAACATCTCGCCGCCAACCATGTCAGGCAGATCAGGCGAGGTGGCGCCCGACGTCACGAAGGGCAGGCCCTTGTCCTGGAACAGCGGCGCCGAGGCGAGCGCGAAGGTGGTGTCGCTATGGCCGACACCCGCCACGATACCGTCCATCGAGACGGCGCGCTTTGCGCCGGTCGCGGCATCCTTGAGGTCGTTCTTGGTGTCAATGGCGGTAACCTCGATCGTCCTGCCGCCAAGAAGACCGCCGGCGTCATTGATCTCCTTGGCCTTGAGCTTGGCCCCGTTGAGCGACGGGCCGTCGATCGAAGCGAGCCCACCGGCGCTGAGGTTGTAGAGCGCCACGATCTTGATAGGATCCGCAGCCTCGGCCGCCGGCGCCACCGCGAGCAGCCCAACGGCCGCCGCCATCACTTTCGCTAAGATGGTCTTCATCGCTACACCTCCGTCTGACGTTTCAACCCGGTATGGGTGGGTTGGCGACCCGGCGATTTCCCGATCCAGGCAAGAAGGTCGGGCTCGGCCATTCCGAAAAGGCCTTTCGGCCGATAGATCAGAACGAGCAGCACGGCGACGGCCAGCAGGAGCTGGCTCGCGCCGAAGAGATTCAGCGCCTCCTCGACTGGATGTAGCGCCTCGGTGGCGACGGTGAGCGCCGCCGCCGCGAGCGCGGCCCCGGTGATACTGCCGCTGCCGCCGAGCACCACCATGACGACGAGTTGGAAGGCGAAGAGGAAGCTGAAGGAGGACGGCGTCACCAGCGTGACGAGATGGGCCCAGAGCCCGCCCGCCACGCCGGCAAAGAAGGCGCCAAGCGCGAAGGCAAGGATGCGTGTGCGGGTTATCCGCACGCCGAGGCATGCGGCCGCCAGCTCGTTCTCGCGGATCGCTAGCATGGTGCGGCCTAGCGAGGAATGCTTGAGCTTCCAACAAACATAGAGCGTCAAGAGCATCCAGCCGTAGATCCACCAGAGATTGGTGAGCTCGGGGAGGCCGTTAAGGCCCAGCGCTCCGCGGGTATAGCCGTCGAGATTGATGGCCAGGCCCTGGATGATGAAGATGAGGCCCAGCGTCGCCACAGCGAGATAGTGTCCGCGCAGTCTTAAGACCGGGAAGCCGACGATGACGGCGACGAGGGTGGCGACCAGGCCGCCCGCCAGCAGGGACGCCAGAAAAGGCCATTGCCTATGTGCGATCCAGCTTGGCAGGTCCGGCAGCAAGTGGGATTTGCGTGCGGGCGACAGGATAAGGATCGCCGTCACATAGCCCCCGATCGTCATGAAAGCCGGATGGCCCAGCGAGAACAGCCCCGTGAACCCGTTCGTGATATTGAGGCTCACCGCAAGGATGACGTTGATCCCGACAAAAGCGATGATCGAGAGCAGATAGGGGTTGAGGGCGGCGCTCGCCGCGTAGACCAAGACCGCCCCTGTGACGGCCGCGACGAGAGCGCCGAGCCAGGAAGCGCGGCGGCCCATCAGGCGCGCTCGTCCGTACTGCGGCCGAGCAGACCGTTCGGCATCACCAGCAGGATGACGATGAGCGTCGAGAACACGAAGACGTTGCGGTAGCCCGAATATTCGGGCGGCAGCAGGCCCACAAACAGCACCTCGGCGAGCCCCAGCACATACCCACCCAGCATGGCGCCGCTGATCGAGCCGACGCCGCCGATGACCGCGGCGACAAACGCCTTGAGGCCCGGGATGAGGCCCATCAGCGGGCTGATCTGGCTGTATTTGCTGCCCCACATGAGGCCAGCAACGGCGGCGAGCGCGCTGCCGATGGCAAATGCCAGCATGATCATGCGGTCGATATTGATGCCCATGAGCCGGGCGACCTGGTAGTTCTCGGCCGTCGCCCGCATCGCCATGCCCACCTTTGTAAAACGGACGAAGGCCGCCAGCGCGATCATGAGTAGGATCGCGAGCAACACGATAGCGAGATCGATGGCGCGGACCTGCAACGAGCCTAGCCGAATGAAAGCGCTGAGATAAGCCGGCACGATGAAGCTGCGCGGCTGGGCCGAGAGCGTCATGATGCCCACATTCTCGATGATGATGGCGACCGCTAACGAGGCGATGAAGCCGGTCACCTGGGGCGCGCCGCGCATCGGTCGGAAGGCGACGCGCTCAATCAGCACGCCCACGCCCGCTCCCACCGCCAGCACGATGAGGATGGAGACCGGGAACGGTGCGCCGATTGCGGCTACACTCGCCAGCATGGCGAATGCGCCGATGGTGACTATGTCGCCATGAGCGAAATTGATAAGGCGCACGATCCCATAGATCAGCGAAAAGCCGATCGCGATCAGCGCATACATGCTGCCAAGAATGATGCCGTTGGCGACCTGCTCAAGGATATAGCCGCCGGTCATACGCCTACCCCGAGATAGGCGCGCTGCACCTGACTGTCGCGCGCGAGCACTTTCCCAGCGCCCGAGAATGCGATGCGGCCGGTTTCCAGCACATAGGCGCGGTCGGCGAGATCGAGCGCCATGGCGGCGTTCTGCTCGACAAGCAGCACGGTCGTGCCCTCATTGCGGATGCGCTGCAGGATATCGAAAATCTGCTCCACTAGCCGCGGCGCCAGACCTAACGAGGGTTCGTCCAGCAGCAGTAGCTTGGGCCGGCTCATCAGGGCGCGGCCGATCGCCAGCATCATCTGCTCGCCGCCCGAGAGGCGGTTGCCCGGGATCGCCGCCCGGTCGAGCAGGATCGGGAAGAGATCATGGACGGCGCGCAGGTCCTTTCTGATCTCCTGGCGATCGCTGCGCAGGAACGCGCCAATCATCAAATTCTCCCGCACCGAGAGATTGCCGAAAATCTGCCGGCCTTCCGGACAATGGGAGATGCCCGCGACCACGATCTTCTCCGCCCGCATGCCGGTGATATCGATCCGCTCCTTCTCAGGCGCGAAGCTGATGCGCCCGTGCCGGCAGCGCAACAGGCCGGAGATGGCGGCCAACGTCGTGGACTTGCCGGCGCCGTTGGCGCCGATCATGGCCACGATCTCGCCGCGTCGCGCCTCGAGATCGATGCCCCGAAGCGCATGCGTCCCACCCCGATGCACGTGGACATCCTCAAGCCACAGCATCGGTCACGTCCCGACGGCGGCCCAGATAGGCCTCGATGACGCGCGGATCGCGCTGCACTTCCTCCGGCGATCCCGCGAACAGGATCCGGCCCTGGTGCATCACATGGATGCGCTGGCAATGGGTCATAATCATCTTCATGTCGTGCTCGACCAGGATGATGGTTAGGCCGAGGTCGCGATGGAGACGCGCGATCGTGACGCCCAGATCCGCCGTCTCGTGCGGATTCATGCCGGCGGAGGGCTCGTCGAGCAGCAGCAGCGAGGGCTCGGTCGCGAGCGCGCGAGCGAACTCAACCTTGCGCTGGTCGCCATAAGGAAGGCTCGACACCAGGTCGTCGGCGCGGTCCCGCAAGCTCAGAATCTCCAGCACCTCCAGCGACCGGGCGCGAATCGAGGCTTCCGAGCGCGCCGCAGATGGAAACTGCAGCATCGTGGACCAGAAACCGGCGCCATGGCGCATATGCAGGCCGACGGCGACATTGTCGATCACCGGCAGGTCGCGGAACAGGCGGATGTTCTGGAAGGTGCGCGCCATGCCGAGCGAGGCGTTCTGCTCCGGCCGATTGCCTGCGACATCCCGGCCACGAAATACAATGCGCCCACCGCTGGGCTTGAAGACGCCAGTCAGGAGATTGAAGGCCGTGGTCTTGCCGGAGCCATTGGGACCGATGAGGCCGACCAGTTCGCCCTGGCCGATCGCGAAGTCAAGCTTCTCCAGCGCTCTCACGCCGCCGAAGTTCTTGCGGAGCTCGATGACTTCAAGCGCCGTCTCGCGGCCGGCCGCCATGCCCCTCCATCCATCCGCCCACGTCGACCGAGTCTCTGCAATCGAAGGCAGCTTGATGTTATAAACGGTACGACTAGTATCACGCTGTAACATTTGTGACAAGGCGCGAATCGGGGGCGGACCCGCATCTGCGCCAGTCACGTAAGGCTTCGTTCGATTCCTGTATCCGAATGACGGAAGGCTCGCTTCAACGAGAGGCTGCAACAGCGCGGCGGCGTCTCGGGCGCGTGCTGGTGACGGGCGCCAATGGCTTCATAGGCGCGGCCCTGGTTGACCGGCTACGGCGCGACGGCGAAGTGGTCGTCGCCAGTGATCTCACGCGCGGCGATGCGGCGTCAGCAGATTTCCAGGGTTGCGACATCACCGATCCGCGCCAGGTCGAAACACTTTTTGCCCGCGGACCGTTCGACACGACCTTCCACGGCGGCGCCATTTCCGGACCGATGGTCATGGCTGGTAGCCCGCTCGACGGCGTCGTCAAAGTAACGGGATTCACCGACGCACTGGACGACACGCCCGCTCGCAAGCGACGCCCTACGCGGGAAGTGCGCGCCACTCCGCCAATGCAATCGAGCGTCTCTGCTTGTAAACCTGCCGGGTGATGAGATGCCGCTCTTGATTGAAATGATTCTGGACCTGGGCGTGAACTGAACTGAATTTCTGCAGCGTCTTCATACTTCGAAACCGCTGCATCGCGCGCTCTCGTCGGCGAAACGGCTGATGAGAATTCTCCGCCCGATTGTTGAGCCGGCCACCGACCTCGTGCCGATCGGCGGCGCCAATTTCTTTCATTGCCGCGGAATAA
>DATHNU010000648.1:0-6327 GCA_035485695.1 Reyranella sp.
ATGAAGGCTCATGGCGCGAAGAGGCCGCCGTAGCCCTGGTTCTGGGTGAAGAACAGCACCAGGAAGCCGGCGATGGTGCATAAAAGGCCGGCGATGGCGAGCCAGGTGATCGGCATGTCCTGCCACGCCGGCAAGGTGCCGGCGAGCTTGCGCTCCTGCTTGATCTTGACCGCCCAGGCCCACAGGAAAAAGGCGGCGGTCGGCGCCATCACCAGGATCAGGACCAGAAGGATGACGCGCACTTAAGCTTCTCCGTCGCTCGCCTAGCGCATCACCTCATGCTGAGGAGGCCGCGCAGCGGCCGTCTCGAAGCATGGGCGACACCCGGGCTGGGGCCCACCCTTCGAGACGCCGCGCTGCGCGCGGCTCCTCAGGGTGAGGTGGTGGTGTGGTTGCATGAGCCAGACTCCGGCATCCCGATTTCTACTCGGCCGCCGTCAGGACGAACTGAAGATTTTTAAGCATACCGGCAGTTGCGCCCCAGATGTAGCGTTCCCCGTAGGGCATGGCGTAGTAGCGCCGCTCGCGGCCCTGCCAGAGGCGGCTCTGGATCTGGTGGTTCTTCTCGTCGAGGAAATGCGCCAGCGGCACCTCGAACACGTCGGCGACCTCGCGCGGATCCGCACGGGTCGTGAATCCCGGCGTCACGATGCCGACGATGGGCGTGATCTCGTAGCCCGTGCCGGTGCGGTAATGATCGACCGCGCCGATCACATCGACAAAACGTCGCGCCAGCCCGACCTCCTCCTCGGTCTCGCGCAGCGCCGTCGCCACCGCATCGGCATCGGAGGCCTGCGGCCGGCCGCCGGGGAAGGCGATCTGGCCGGCATGGCTCGGCATGTCGTCGGTCCGCTGGGTCAACAAAACCGTCACACCGGGTTCGCGGCGCACCAATGGCACGAGAACTGCAGCGGGTCGAAAAGTCTCCGGTACGGGTACGACACCGTTCAGGGAGAAATCACTGCCGAGAGGCGGCTGGGGTACGGGCAGGCCGGATGCCAAACGCCTGCTGCGCTCGCGCACCCGCTGCACGATTTCGTCAACTGTCATGCCCTTGTTCCGGCCTCATTTCTGGGCTTCCCTCAAACCTAATCCCGCCTTCAATCCATCGATCACAGGAGCGCCCCGGTGGCCCCAGACACTTCCACTGCAACCGACGCTGACGCCATCGCCGCCCTGGCCGACATCGAACGTCTCGGTGGCCAGCTGCGCGCCGCCCGCAGCGCCATCGGCAAGGTCATTTATGGCCAGCAGGATGTCATCGATCAAACCCTTGTAGCACTTCTGTCGGGCGGCCACGTGCTGCTGATCGGCGTGCCCGGCCTCGCGAAAACCCTGCTGGTCGAGACTTTGGGCGTCGTGCTGGGCATGGAAGCCAAGCGCATCCAGTTCACGCCCGACCTGATGCCGGCCGACATCCTGGGCTCGGAAGTGCTGGAAGAGACCGACGCCGGCCGCCGCTCCTTCCGCTTCATCCAGGGTCCGGTGTTCGCCCAGCTGCTGATGGCCGACGAGATCAACCGCGCCAGCCCGCGCACCCAGTCGGCGCTGCTGCAGAGCATGCAGGAGAAGCACGTCACCGTGGCCGGCAACCGCCACGACCTGCCGGCGCCGTTCCATGTACTGGCGACGCAGAATCCGCTGGAGCAGGAAGGCACTTATCCCCTGCCCGAGGCGCAGCTCGACCGCTTCCTGCTGCAGATCGACGTCGGCTATCCCGACGAAGCGGCCGAGCGCCAGATCATGATCGGCACCACCGGCGCCACCACGGCCAAGGCCACGCAGGCGCTGACCCCGGCCGACCTCATCGCCGCCCAGGCGCTGGTGCGCCGCCTGCCGATCGGCGAAAGCGTGGTCGATGCCATCCTGAAGCTGGTGCGCGCCGGCCGCCCCGATTCGAGTGACCTCGACGTCGTGCGCCAGCGCATCGCCTGGGGTCCCGGCCCGCGCGCCAGCCAGGCCTTCATGCTGGCCTCCCGCGCCCGCGCCATCATCCAGGGCCGACTGGCGCCGTCGGTCGATGACGTCGTGGCGCTGGCCGGACCGATCCTGCGCCACCGCATGGCCGTCAACTTCTCGGCCCGCGCCGAAGGCATCACGGTCGAGACGGTGATCGCCCAGATGTGCGCGCGGCTGGCATGAGACTAACTGGAGTTCGAGTACGCGGCGCGCTGGGAGCGCGCCACTCCAGTGGCGCTCATAGGTTGTCGACAACGAAGAAAGATGCGCCACTGGAGTGGCGCGCTCCCAGCAAAGACAAGGCATGACTCCCTCCACCACCCTTCATCGTTCGCTCGAACTTGCCGGAACGCTGCCCGCCCTGATGGTGGCGGCCGATCGCGTGGCCGCGACCGTGATCCAGGGCGTGCATGGAAGGCGCCGCGTCGGACAGGGCGACGCGTTCTGGCAGTACCGGCCCTATCGCGACGGCGACAGCGCCAGCCAGATCGACTGGCGGCAGAGCGCGCGCAGCCGCCACCTGTTCGTGCGTGAGACCGAATGGGAGGCCGCGGCCAGCGTCTGGCTGTGGCGCGACGCCTCGCCCTCGATGCAGTACGCGTCGCTGCGCAACACCGACACCAAGGCCGTGCGCGGCGAGCTTCTGACCCTGGCGCTGGCCAGCCTTCTGGCCGATGCCGGCGAGCGCGTGGCCGTGCTGGGCACCGGCATGCGGCCGACCGCGGGGCGCGTCGCGGTGCGCCGCATCGCCGAGACGCTGTACGATGAGGATCGCGACACGAGCCGCACGCCGCCCAGCCTGCCGCCGCTGGTGCCGCTGCCGGCGCACGGCACCATCGTGCTGGTTTCCGACTGGCTCGACCCGCTGGAGAAGATCGAAGCCGTGATCCGCCACTATGCGAGCGGCGGCGTGCGCGGCCATCTCGTGCAGGTGCTGGATCCCGCCGAGGAAGACCTGCCGTTCGACGGCCATGTGAAGTTCGAGGGACTCGAATCCGAGGGCCAGCACACGATCCGCAGGGTCGAGGCCGTGCGCACCGCCTACGGCGCGCGGCTGGCGGCGCAGAAGGAAGGCCTGCAGCGGCTGACGCGCTCGACCGACTGGACGGTCCATCTGCACCGTACCGACAAGCCGCCGCAGACGGTCCTGCTCTCGCTCTACCTCGCCATGGCCGACCTGCGTCGGCTGAACGTGGCGTGATGGTCATGATCATTTCTTCCGGAGCGCGGGCGTCCCGCCCGCTCAAGCTCATGAGCGGGCGGGACGCCCGCGCTCCGCTGAGTCTTTGCTGGGAGCGCGCCACTCCAGTGGCGCATCTTCCTCTATCGACATCCCATGAGCGCCACTGGAGTGGCGCGCTCCCAGCGATGAGAAGAGTCGCGCGCCGGCAGGCGCGCGTCCGTGTGTTCCCGTGTTGAGCCTGGGCGCCTTCGCCTTTGCAGCGCCTGGCATGCTGGCCCTGCTGCTGGCGTTGCCGTTGATCTACTGGCTGCTGCGCATGATCCCGCCGCTGCCCAGGCTGGTGCGCTTCCCCGCCATCCGGCTGCTGATCGGGCTCGAGCCCACCGAGCAGACGCCCAGCAAGATGCCGTGGTGGCTGCTGCTGCTGCGCCTGCTGCTGGCCACCGCGCTGATCCTGGCGGTCGCGCGGCCGCTGCTCAATCCGCAGGCCGAGCTGCCGGGCAAGGGACCGCTGATGCTGGTGATCGACGACGGCTGGTCGTCGGCGCCGGGCTGGACGACGCGCATCGCCCATGCCGAGCGCCTGATCCAGCGCGCCGAACGCACCAACCGCCCGGTCGTGCTGGCCGGCACCGCCCCTGCCCCGCTCGATGCGCCGGCGATGCGCAAGGGCGCGATGCGGCCCGACGAGGCCCGCACGCTTCTCCGCGCCTTCCGGCCCAAGCCTTGGCCGACCGACCGCGCCGCCGCCGTGGCCACCATCGACCAGATGCAGGTCGACCCGGGCGCCTACGTCGTCTGGCTGAGCGACGGCCTCGAGGACGAAGGCGCCGCCAAGCTCACCGAGCGCCTGCGCCGCTTCGACGGAATGCAGGTCATCGTGCCCGACCAGGCGACCACGCCGCTGCTGCTGTTGCCGCCCGCCGCCGAAGGCCGCGACCTCAGGGTGCAGGCGCTGCGGCCGGTGGCCGACGGCCCGCGCCGTGTCGCCATCCAGGCGGCCGACGACCAGGGCCGCACCGTGGCGCGCATCGATCTCGACTTCGCGGCCAACGCCACCAAGGGCGAAGGCACGCTGCCGGCGCCGCCGGAGCTGCGCAACCGCATGGCGCGTCTCGACATCGAGGCGCAGGGCGGCGCGGGCAGCATGGTGCTGCTCGACGAGCGCTCGCGCCGCCGGCCGGTCTCCATCCTGGGCGAGCAGCCGACCGCCAACGGCCAGCCGCTGATGCAGGAAGTCTACTTCCTCGAGAAGGCGCTCGATCCCTATGTCAGCCTGTCGATCGGCGATCGCGAGACGGTGCTGACGCGCAACACCGCCGTGCTGCTGATCCCCGATGGCGCCGCGCCCTCGGCCGCCGACAGAGAAGAAATCGCCAAGTGGATCGAGCGCGGCGGCATCGCCGTGCGCTTTGCCGGCCCCAACCTCGCCGCCGGCGGCGACACCCTGGTGCCGACGCCGCTCCGCCTGGGCGACCGTGCGCTGGGCGGCGTCATGAGCTGGGGCCAGCCGACGGCGCTGGCCGAGTTCCCGCCCAACAGCCCGTTCCTCGGCATCCCGATCCCCAAGGACGTGCGCATCTCCCAGCAGGTGCTGGCCGAGCCGACGCCCGACCTCGCCGACAAGACCTGGGCGCGCCTGACCGACGGCACGCCGCTGGTGACGGCCGAGAAGCGCGGCCAGGGCTACCTGGTGCTGATGCACACCACCGCCAACACGAACTGGAGCAACATGGCGCTGAGCGGCCTGTTCGTGAACATGCTGCAGCGGCTGGTGACCCTGTCGCGCGGCGTCGCCGGCGACGGCGTCAACAAGGCGCTGAAGCCGTGGCGCACCCTCGACGGCTTCGGCCGCCTGGGCGCCCCGCCGGCCGGCGCGCAGATCCTGCCGCCCGACGCCGACGAGACGTTCAAGCCCAAGCCGACCACGCCGCCCGGCCTCTATGGCGACGAGAACGCCCAGGTCGCCTTCAACATCGGCGGCCGCGTGCCCGAGCCCAAGCCGCTGGTGCTGCCGGTCGGAGTCTCGACCGACAAATTGAGCGAAGGCGGCGAGACCGACCTGTCGCGCTGGTTCCTGCTGGCCGCGCTCCTGATGCTGCTGGCCGACCTGTTCCTCTCGCTGTGGCTGCGCGGCCTGCTGGGCAAGGCGGTGCGCTTCGGCGGCAGAGCGGGACGCGCGGCGCCGGCGGCGCTGCTGCTGGTGGCCGGCGTCTCGTTCCTCGTCCTGGCGCCCGCGCCGAAGGCGAGCGCGCAGATGCTCACTTCGGGACTCATGACCGCTCCGGCTTCCGGCCATGGAGATTCCCATCGTCTCGACCGAGGGCCGCAGGCCCGAGTGGAGAGACCTTCTCTCAACGACAAGCCGCTTATCGTGGAGACAAGGTCTCTCCGCTCCGCGCTTCGCGCTCCGGTCGAGACGACGGAAGGAAGCGGGTTCACCCTCGTCGCCGACCAGCCGGCCAAGCCCGGACCGCCGCCACTCAGCGAGGAGCAGGCGCTCAAGGGCTCGCTCGACATCCGGCTCGCCTACATCGTGACCGGCGACAAGGAAGTCGACGACATCAGCAAGGCGGGCCTCGAGGGCCTGAGCGAGATCCTGCGCAACCGCAACTCGGTCGAGCCGGCCGATCCGGTCGGCCTCGACCTCGAGAAGGACGAGCCGCGCCTCTACCCGCTGATCTACTGGCCGATCACCTCGACCCAGCCGGCGCTCTCGGCCAAGGCCTCGGCGGCGCTCGACCGCTACCTGCGCACCGGCGGCATCCTGTTCATCGACACGCGCGACCAGCAGCTCAGCTTCGACCGGCCGGCCGGCGGCAATCCCGACCTCAAGCGGCTCTTGGGCGGCATCGAGACGCCGCCGCTGATCGCCATGCCGCCCGACCACGTGCTGACCAAGTCGTTCTACCTGCTGTCCGACATGCCGGGCCGCTGGGCGGGCGGCAAGATCTGGATCGAATCGGGCAACGGCCGTGTGAATGACGGCGTCACCACCATCGTGATCGGCGCCAACGACTATGCCGGCGCCTGGGCCGTCGACTCGCGCGGCCGCGGGATGCTGCCGGTCTCGCCGGACGGCGAGACGCAGCGCGAGATGTCCTACCGCTTCGGCGTCAACCTCGTGATGCATGCGCTGACCGGCAACTACAAGGACGACATGGTGCACATGCCCGACATCATGC
>DATHNU010000649.1:0-4459 GCA_035485695.1 Reyranella sp.
CGCCGGGTCGAGGAGCGTTTGCGCGACCTCGGCGCCAACGTCGATGTCGCGCCGCTCTTTGGCGACCTGTCGCCGGCCGACCAGGACCGCGCCATCGCGCCCTCGCCGGCCGGGCGGCGCAAGGTCGTGCTGGCGACCTCGATCGCCGAAACCAGCCTCACCATCGAGGGTGTGCGCATCGTGGTCGATGGCGGGCTGATGCGAATGCCGCGCTTCTCGCCGCGCTCGGGCATGACGCGGCTGGAGACGGTGCGGGTGAGCCAGGCCTCGGCCGACCAGCGCCGCGGCCGCGCCGGACGGCTCGAATCCGGCGTGTGCTACCGCCTGTGGACCGAGGCGGCGCAGCGCGGCCTGTTGCCCTTCACGCCGCCCGAAATCCTCGACGCCGACCTGGCGCCGCTGGCGCTCGAACTGGCGCTGTGGGGCGCGAGCGAGGCGACGCTTCCCTGGCTGACACCGCCGCCCGCCGCCGCGCTGGCTACGGCGCGTGCTCTTTTGCTCGATCTCAGCGCGCTGACCGAGTCGGGCGCCATCACGCCGCACGGCCGGGCGATGGCGCGGTTGGGCCAGCATCCACGACTGGCGCATCTCGTGCTGAAGGGGCGCGAGCTGGGACAAGGCAAGGTGGCGGCGCTTCTGGCGGCCATCCTGAGCGAGCGCGATTTCCTGCGCCTGCCGAAGGGCGAGCGCGACGTCGATCTGCGCCATCGCGTCGACATCGCGTCGAGCGGCAAGCGCGACGGCGCACTGCGGCTCATTCAGGAGTCTGCGCGCCGACTGATGCCACGCGACGCTCGGAACGAGACTGCGGACGTCTCGATGACCGGCGCGCTGCTGGCGCTGGCCTATCCCGACCGTATCGGCCGCCGCCGCCCGGGAACGGCAGGACGCTACCTGCTGTCGGGCGGCCGCGGCGCGGCCCTGCCCGAGGGTGACCCGATGGCCAACGAGGAGTTCGTGGTGGTGGCCGACCTCGATGGCTCGACGCAGGATTCGCGCATCTTCCTCGCTGCGCCGATCACCCTGGCCGAGATCGAGGACCTCTATGCCGGGCGCATCGTCGGCGACGAGACGGTGCGATGGGGCGAGCGCGAGGGCGCCGTGCTGGCGCGACGGCAGCGACGGCTAGGTGCATTGGTCCTCGAAGACAAGCCGCTCGCCAAGCCCGATGCCGAGAAACTCAAGGCGGCGATGATCGCCGGTGTCCGCCAGCTCGGGCTTTCAGCCCTGCCGTGGAGCGACGATCTCAGCCGATGGCGCGAGCGCGTGGCCTTCCTGCGTCGGCTGGACGAGAGTTGGCCCGACTTGTCGGACGACGCCCTGCTCGCCGCGCTCGAGAGCTGGCTGGCACCGTTTCTCGACAATATCTCGCGGCGCGATCATCTGGCGCGAATCGATCTCGGCGCGGCGCTGAAGGCGTTGGTGCCCTGGGACAAGCAGCGGACGCTCGACCGGCTGGCGCCGACCCACGTCGACGTGCCGAGCGGCTCGCGGGTGCCGGTCGACTATGCGAATCCGGCCGAGCCCACCCTGTCGGTGCGCCTGCAGGAGATGTTCGGCCTCCTGGACACGCCACGGGTCGGCGGCGGCAAGGTCCCGCTCACCCTCCATCTGCTGTCGCCAGCGCGCCGGCCGGTGCAGGTGACGCGCGACCTCGCGAGCTTCTGGGCCAACGGCTATCGGTCAGTGAAGGCCGAATTGAAGGGCCGTTATCCGCGCCACCATTGGCCGGACGATCCCCTGGTCGCCGAGCCGACAGCGCGTGTGCGGCCAAGACCGCGTTAAAAGGCCCGCGAGGCCGGGAGTTTCTTCACGGCGGCCGGGACAATATGGTACGGGCTAAGACCTCGCCATCGTCCGCCGGAACGCATCACCCATGTCCCTCGCCCTGCCCTTTCAGACCGCCAAGCAGCTCGCCGCCGCGGTCCGGAAAAAGAAGATCGGCTGCCTCGAACTCCTGGACCTCTATCTCAAGCGAGTCGAAGCCTACAATCCCGAACTCAACGCCATCATCGCCACCGACATCGAGGGTGCGCGCAAGCGGGCAAAGGCAGCCGACAAGGCGGTCAGGGCCGGCAAGAAGCTGGGGCCGCTGCACGGCGTGCCGATGACCATCAAGGAGTCGTTCGACGTTACGGGATTTCCCACGACCTACGGCGATCCAGCCTACAAGGACAGCATCGCCAAGACGAACTCCCTGGTGGCCCAGCGCATGATCGATGCCGGCGTCACCCTGTTCGGCAAGACCAATGTACCGCTCAACCTCGCCGACTGGCAGAGCTACAACGACATCTACGGCTCGACCAACAATCCATGGGATCTCTCGCGCACGCCGGGCGGTTCGTCGGGCGGCTCGGGCGCGGCGCTGGCCGCCGGCCTCACCGGCATCGATGCCGGCAGCGACATCGGCGCCTCGATTCGCAATCCCGCGCATTATTGCGGCGTGTGGGGCCACAAGCCGACCTGGGGCGTGGTCTCCCCCAAGGGCCATGCGCTGAACGGCAACGTGGCCTATCCCGACATCAACGTGGTTGGTCCGCTGGCGCGCGGCGCCGAGGATCTCGAGATCGCGCTGGATGTGATGGCCGGGCCTGACGCGATCGACGGCCGCGGCTGGACGCTCTCCCTGCCGCGCTCGCAGAAAAAACAGCTGCGCGACTTCAAGGTGGCGGTCCTGCCGTCCGATCCCAACGCGGAGGTCGACCAGTCGGTGCAGTCGGAGATCCACAAGCTCGCCAACTTCCTGCGCAAGCGGAAGGTCAAGGTGAGCGACACGGCGCGGCCGGCCATCGACACATCGGAGCTTAACGACGTCTATGTCCGCCTGCTGCGCGCGGCCACGTCGGCCCGCATGCCCGACGCGGCCTACAAGCAGGCCGTCGCCGACGCCGCCTCCCTGCCGGCCGACGACATGAGCTACTTCGCCCAGATGCAGCGCGGCAACTCGCTGTCGCACCGCACCTGGCTGCAGCTCAACGAAAAGCGCCATCGCATGCGGCTCGCCTGGGATGCCTTCTTCAAGGACTACGATCTGATGATCTGTCCGATTTCCGTGGCCGCCGCCTTCCCGCACGACCAGAAGGGCCTGCGCCATCTGCGCACCATCGTGGTCAACAACAAGAAGGTGCCGGTGGTCGACCAGATCTTCTGGGCCGGCTATTCGGGCGTCACCCTGCTGCCGTCGACGGCGGTGCCGATCGGCCAGTCGATCGACGGGCTGCCGATCGGCGTGCAGATCGTCGGGCCGCAATACGGCGACTACTCGACCATCGCCTTCGCCAAGCTGCTGGAGAAGGAATATCGCAGCTTCGAACCACCACCGGCCTACGGCTGAGAAAGACGACATGAGCCAGGACATCGATCTCAAGAAGCACATCCGCTCGATCCCGGATTTTCCCAAGCCCGGCATCCTGTTCTACGACATCTCGACCCTGCTGGCGCACGCCAAGGCCTGGCACGCGACCATCGAACGCCTGGCCGACGTGATTCGTCCCCACAGGCCCGACACCCTGGCGGGAATCGAATCGCGCGGCTTCCTGCTGGCGGCGCCGCTCGCCTTGGCGCTCGGCACCGGCTTTGTGATGCTGCGCAAGCAGGGCAAGCTGCCCGGCACGACGGTGCGGCACACCTATGCCCTGGAGTACGGCACCGACACGATCGAGATCCAGCAGGATGCCATCAAGAAGGGCACACGGGTCGTGCTGGTCGACGACCTGCTGGCGACGGGCGGTACCATGGCCGCCGCCGTGACCCTGCTCGAAAGCGTGGGCGGCATCGTGCCGGCGGCCGCCTGCATCATCGAGCTCACCTTCCTCGATGGCCGCAAGCGGCTGAAGACCCCGGTCGAGACGCTGCTGAAATACGACAGCTAGCGCTGGGCGCGCGCCACTCCAGTGGCGCGTCTTTGTCAGCACCAAGGGAAGATCGCGCCACTGGAGTGGCGCGCCCCCAGCAAAGCACCGCATCCACGCGGTCTTTGACGTGAAGAATCCCCCGTCCCCTTCGTGCTACCATCGTGCCGGGAGGATCTTGATGACGTCGATTCCTGAGTGTTTTTCCGAGAGCTATGCCGAGGCGCGTCCCAAGTTCTGCGCTGCGGCGGCGGCCGCCGGCGGCGCGATCCGCTCGTGGTTCAATCCCAAGGCGCGCGGACCCAACGGCGAGTTGCTCTATCTCGACATCGCGCGGTTCGGCGCGGCCGACGCCCCCAACATGCTGGTCCTGATCGCCGGCACGCACGGCGTCGAAGGCCATTGCGGTTCGGGCGCCGAGATCGCCTGGCTGCGCAACGGCGGACCGGCGAAGCTGCCCCAGGACACCGGCGCGCTCCTGATCCATGCCATCAACCCCTACGGCTTCGCCTGGAGCCGGCGGGTGACCGAGGACAATGTCGATCTCAACCGCAATTTCGTCGATCACGACAAGGCCTATCCGAAGAACGACGGCTACCTCGCCCTCG
>DATHNU010000650.1:0-2038 GCA_035485695.1 Reyranella sp.
ATGTCCCGATGGAATTGGTCTTCGGCGCAGACAATTGGGTTACGCTCGGTGCCTTTTCATTTCAGGCGAGCCGTCTGTTGCTCTATGCGACCTACTTTCTGGCCGGTATCCAGATGGGCGCCTTTGGCATCCAGTCTGGCATTCTTGCGCGGAATGCCGGTCTGGCGCGGCGATGGCCGATTTGGCTTTTGGCCGGGCTTGCCGCCTATGCGTTACGGCTCGCCTTCATCATAACGCTCGTCCTGCCGGTAGCCGGTGCTCATCGGCCCCTGCCTCTCACCCTGCGCCTTCTCAGTGACCTCACCCTCGTACTGTGCTGCATCACAATCAGCTTTGCCTTCATCGCACTCTTCCGTCGGTTCGCCATCACGCCTCAACCTGTCTTCGACAGACTCAGCGCCAGTTCCTACGGCATGTATCTCATTCACTACCCCGTTGTCGTCTGGCTCCAGTTCGCGCTGCTCGCGGTCGCGCTGGGCCCAATAGCCAAGGGCGCCATCGTCTTTGTCGGCGCGGTCGCCCTGAGCTGGGGAATGGTGGCGGCGCTCCGCCGCGTTCCGGTGGTCGCGCGCGTGCTCTGATTTATGAGCGCGGAGGTTGCTCCGCGCGCAGTGGCGCCCCCCGCTACGAGTTCAGCGCTTCCCACACCCGCTCGGGTGTGGCCGGCATGTTGATGTGCTTGCCGCCCAGCGCGTCGACGATGGCGTTCATGACCGACGGCAAGGAGCCCGCGCAGCCCGCCTCGCCGCAGCCCTTGGCGCCCAGGACGTTGGTCTTGGCCGGCACCGAGTGGTAGCCGATGCTGAATGACGGCGTGTCCGACGCGCGCGGCAGGGCGTAGTCGGTGAAGCTGCCGGTGAGCGGCTGGCCCTCTTCGCTGTAGACGACGTGCTCGAACAGCGCCTGGCCGATGCCCTGCACGACGCCGCCATGGCTCTGGCCTTCGACCAGCAGCGGATTGATGACCGTGCCGAAGTCGTTGACCATGGTGTACTTCACCACCTCGACCCAGCCGGTGTCGGGATCGATCTCGACCTCGGCGACATGCGCGCCGTTGGGAAAGGCCGAGGGCGCCGCCTCGTGGACGTGGCTGACATCGAGCGTGGCCGGCACGCCCTCGGGCAGCTTCATGCCGCCGCGCAGGCGCTCGGCCAGCTCCATGATGCCGATGCCGCGGTCGGTGCCGACGATGGTGAAGCGGCCGAGCTTGAACTCGATGTCGGCCGCCGAGGCTTCGAGGGCGACGCCGGCGATCTGCTTGCCCTTGTCGATCACCTTGTCCGACGTTTCGACGATCGCCGCGCCGCTTGCCATGATCGACTTCGACCCGCCCGTGCCGCCGCCCGCGATCAGCAGGTCGCTGTCGCCCTGGATCAGCTTTATGCGCTGGAACGGGATGCCGAGCTTCTCGGTCAGCACCTGGGCGAAGGCCGACCAGTGGCCCTGGCCGTAGTCGAGCGTGCCGGTGATGATGGTGACGTCGCCATTGGGCTCGAAGCGGATGCCGCCCATCTCCTTCATCGGCGGTGCCGTGACCTCGAGATAGTCGCCGATGCCCAGGCCACGTAGCCTGCCGCGCGCCTTGCTCTCGGCCTTGCGCGCCGCGAAGCCCGCGACGTCGGCGAACTTCAGCGCCTTGTCCAGAAGCGTCGTGAATTCGCCGCTGTCGTAGGTCGTGCCCGATGCCGTCTTGTAGGGCATCTCCTCCGGGCGGATGTGGTTGCGCCGGCGCATCTCGACACTGTCGATCCCCATCTCGCGCGACGCGGTGTCGATCAGCCGCTCCATGAAGTAGTTGGCCTCGGGCCGGCCGGCGCCGCGATAGGCGCCGATCGGCGAGGTGTGGGTAAAAGCCACCTTGGTCGCCACCTCGATCAGCGGCGTGCGGTAGATGGCGGCGAGGTTGCGCGTGACGCCCATCGATCCCATCAGCGGGCCGACATTGGCGAGATAGCCGCCGACATTGGCGAAGCCGGTGAGGCGCACGGCCAAAAACTTGCCGTCCTTGTCGAGCGCCAGCTCGCCGTCGAAATCGTGG
>DATHNU010000651.1:0-6336 GCA_035485695.1 Reyranella sp.
CTGGGCAGCAACATCTTCATCGTGCGCGAGGGCGAGCTCTTCACGCCGTCGGAGCGCTACGTGCTGCCGGGCGTCAGCCGGCAGATGACCATCGACATGGCCAAGCAGCTCGGCATTCCCTGCACTGCGGGCGACATCGACCTGTTCGATGCGGCCAATGCCGAGGAAATGTTCCTGACCTCGACCAGCCTCTGCATCCTGCCGGTGAAAAGCTTCAACGGCGGGCCGGTCGCCGACGGCAAGACGCCCGGCCCGATCACCAGGAAGCTGATCGACGCCTATTCCAAGAGCGTCGGCTGCGACTTCGTGGGGCAGTACCTGAAGTTCCTGCAGTAGGCCTTGCGCTGCGTTGCCGGGCGGGGTTCCACAGTTTCCGCTGCCCCCGGCCTTCCGGCGGCGGCGGACGGGCCGGTCGCGGGGGTTAGCGCAGTTGGCGCAATTCGTTTTGGCCGATGGAAACCACTGCCGAACACTGGTTGCCGGCTGGGGTATCCGCCGTTGTCACGGAGCGAAGCGAGGGATCTCATGCCCGTAGCAAACGGCGATGAGGTCCTTCGCTGCGCTCAGGACGACAGGGAGTGATTCAGCATGATGCCGAACCTCTGATCGGGAAGGTCGGCAGGCCACAACATTGCTCAGTTCTGTCAAGAGCCAAGCCGGCAACCGGTCCCCGCGGAGAGGGGCCGAGGGGCTTACTTCCGCCTCTTTTGAGCGTAGACTCCCGGTGTGGCAGATCGCGGCTCTTCGTGGCCGGCGAACTGGACTGGACGTCAATGCCACGACTGGCTGCCACGGGCTTATCGGCACGACGAGGCCGCGCTCTTCGAACTTTTGTTCGGGAGGAAGCACCATGGCCACGCAACCCCATGTCAGGAACCCCATCGAATGGGGATGGGAAACCATCAAAGAAACCGGGCACGCCCTGGGATCGGCCGCCAATTCCATGGACGGCGCCTGGGATGCGCACGACCTCGCGCCGCCGGTCGTTCGCAAGATCGGCATCGCCGACCTCAGGCACGCCCTGGCCGAAGGCGCCCGGGATTTCGAGGCCTGCCGGACGGACGTCATCTTCCTTTGCCTGCTCTATCCCATCGCCGGCATCATCATCTCGCGCGTGGCCTTCAACTACGGCCTGCTGCCGCTGATCTTCCCTTTGATCGCCGGCTTCGCGCTGATCGCGCCGCTGTTCGGCGTCGGCCTCTACGAGATGAGCCGGCGGCGCGAGCAGGGCGTCGCCATCGGCTGGGCGGATGCCTTCGCGGTGCTGCGCTCGCCCGCCATAGGCTCGGTCGTGGTGATGGGCCTGCTGCTGCTGGCGCTGTTCGCGCTGTGGCTGTTCGCCGCCAGCTTCATCTACACCCTGACGCTCGGACCGGATCTGCCAGTTTCGGCGGCCAACTTCGCCCGCGACGTGCTGACGACGCCCCAGGGCTGGACGATGATCGTCGTCGGCATGGGGGTGGGCTTCGTGTTCGCGCTGGTGGCGCTCGTGATCAGCGTGGTGTCGTTTCCTCTCCTGCTCGACCGCAATGTCGGCGTCTACACCGCCGTAGCGACGTCACTGAAAGCGGTGTGGCAGAATCCCGGACCGATGGCGGCCTGGGGATTGATCATCGCCGCGGGCCTGGTCATCGGGACGATCCCGCTTCTGGTCGGCCTCGCCATCGTCCTGCCCATCCTCGGGCATGCCACCTGGCACCTCTACCGCAAGGTGGTGGTGTACTGACCCGCTCAGGCCTTCGGTCACCTCCGCCGCAAGACCGGGCCTTTCCGCATATGCGATTTTTGTCGTCTCGACCAAGGCCCCCCTCGACTTCGCTCGGGGTAAACTCCAGGCCGCGTGGAGAGACCTTCGCTCCACGATAGGCCGCTTATCGCCGAGAGAAGGTCTCTCCACTCCGCGCTTCGCGCTCCGGTCGAGACGACGGGAAATCGAGGTTCACGATTCTTGTTGCCTCCCGACCCCTTTCCTCCTCCATCTTAGGGGAGGTGCCCTCGAAGGGGCCGAGGGGGTGGGGGTGTTTTCCTGGACCATAAGACAGCCGGCTGACGGCATCGTCGTCGCGCCAGACGAGCGGTTGCCGTGGCCGCAGACGATCGCGCTCGGCATCCAGCACGTGTTGGCAATGTTCGGCGCAACCGTTCTGGGGCCGCTGTTGATGGGCTTCGATCCCAACGTGGCGGTGTTGATGAGCGGCGTGGGCACGCTGATCTTCTTCGTGGCCGTCGGCGGCAAGGTGCCGAGCTACGTCGGTTCGTCCTTCTCCTTCATCTCGGTGGTGATCGCCGCAACGGGCTATACCGGCCAGGGCCTCAACGCCAACATCGACGTGGCCCTGGGCGGCATCATCGTGTGCGGCGCGGTCTATGCCGTGATCGGCCTCATGGTGATGGCGACCGGCGCCGGCTGGATCGAGCGGCTGATGCCGCCGGTCGTCACTGGCTCGGTGGTGGCGGTGATCGGGCTCAACCTCGCCTCGCTGCCCATCAAGACCATGGCGCCGACCGCCTTCGACGCCTGGCTGCAGGCCGTGACCTTCGTCACCATCGCGCTGGCCGCCGTGTTCGCGTCCGGCCTCGTCCGTCGGCTGCTGCTCCTGGTCGGGCTGATCGTCGCCAGCCTGATCTACGCCGTGCTGACGAACGGGTTGGGTTGGGGCAAGCCGATCGACTTCGCGCTGATCGAAAAGGCCGCCTGGTTCGGCGCCCCGCATTTCACCGTGCCGGCGTTCGATGGTCGGGCGATCGCGCTGATCGTTCCCGTGGCGCTGATCCTGATCGCGGAGAATCTCGGCCACCTCAAGGCCGTTGGCTCCATGACCGGCCGAGACATGGGTCCCTACATCGGGCGTGCCTTCCTGGGCGACGGCGTGGCCACCATAGTGTCGGCCGCCGTCGGCGGCACCGGCGTGACGACGTATGCCGAAAATATCGGCGTGATGGCGGCCACCCGTATCTACTCGACGGCGCTGTTCGTCGTCGCCGCCCTGTTCGCCATCCTGCTGGGCTTCTCGCCCAAGTTCGGCGCGCTGATCCACACCATCCCCCTGCCGGCCATGGGCGGCGTCAGCATCGTGATCTTCGGCCTGATCGCCATCGCCGGGGCGCGCATCTGGGTCGACAACAAGGTCAACTTCACCGACAGCCGCAACATGATGGTGGCCGCCGTCGCCCTTGTGCTGGGCACCGGCGACTTCACGCTGACGTTCGGCAGCTTCGCCATCGGTGGCATCGGCACAGCGACGTTCGGCGCCCTCATCCTGAACGCGGTGCTGGGGGCGGGACGGCGCCATCCTACCTGACGAAGGACACGGCGGCCTTGTCGTAGTCGCCCGCGCCCATGCCGCCCTCGGCAAAGATCTCGTGCTGGGCAATCCAGTTGAACGATTGCTCGAACACCTCCTTGGAGTAGGTCTCGAAGACAATGCGCTCGCCGGGGCCCCAGCGCCTTGTGTCCATCATGGCGTGATAGCGCTCGGGAAATTCATTCTTGTAATAGCGTGTATAGAGTTCCGGGCGCAGGTCGATGTCACGCTGGGCTCTCTTCAGGGCGGCAAAATAGCGACGAACATCCGCGGGGTCGGGCGAGCCGTTGATCATGGCGGCGATCATGAAGGTGGTGTCGATCACCTTGCGGAAGCCGAGCTGCTCGACAAGATAATAGGGGCCGCTGAACAGCGACGCTGCTGGGCTCTTGCCCTCGATCAGGAGCTCGAGGCGGCGAAACAGCATACCGTCCTCGAAATTGAGGTTGATCTCGCCGGGCGCGAGGTACTGCTCCAACGCCTGGATCGTCGAATAGTGGCTGCCGGACTGGAAGCCGACCGAGATCGGCACCCCGGCAAGATCAGCCGGCGTGCGTATGGCCGAGTCGGCGGGAACGAAAATTCCAGAAGGCGCGACCGAATAGGCGTCGGCATAGAGCCTGGCATGGCCGTTCGAGGCCGCCACGTTGACCGTCCAGTGGCAGGCGCAGCTCACCTGGGCTTCGCGGCCCTGTTCGATGCTCTGAAACGCGCCTTTGGCGCCCTTGTTGTGGTGCTGGCCACCGGTCGACCGGATCAGTTCGCGGAACTCGTAATCGAGACCCTCGGCGCGGAAGTAGCCTTTCTCTTCGGCCACCCACTCCTGCAAGCGAAAGTGCGGCTCGACGATGAATTTGCCCATACGACTTCCTTCCGCGCATGAAGGCCGCTTCTATCAGCTTGCCCCGAACTCCACTAGCGCCGCGCCTTCGGCCGGGCAACGCCCGTTGTGATCATCCCGCTGCCAGGCGCAAGCAGACGCCCCAGCTATCTCATCATCTGGGCAAGGTGGTGCCAGGCCGACTTATAAGTTTGCTCCTGAAAGCCGGGGTTCTCCTTCGTCGCGAGGTCTATGGCCCGCGTGACGTCGTCGAGATAACGCGGCTCCTTGTACGAGAAGAACCTCGTGCAATCACTATCGAGCTTCACGGCCGCCTTGATGGCCCGCTTCAGATCTTCGTCCGTCGCCGCTGGATGCGCGCTCTTCAGTCGACCAAAGGTCGGACCTTGATGCGCGGTCTCCCGGTCATGCAGGACTTTAGCGATCGCAGCCCTGGCGGCGGCCGCGAAAGCTCGATCGTCTTTCAGATCGATGGCCCGCTGAGATGCCGCCTCCTGCCGTGGCTCGAGGCGATCCAGTTCCCACTTTGCGCGCCACAGCGCATAGGCAGCATCGAATAGCGGCAATTTGGATGCATCCGCGATGGCTCGGTCGATGTCCGACATCAGATCGATGCCTCGAACTCCACCAGCTCCGCACCTTCGGGCACCTGCTCGCCCACGGCATAGCGCACGCTCTTGACCGTACCGTCAGCCGGAGCGGTCAGCGTGTGCTCCATCTTCATGGCTTCGAGTACCAGCAACGGCTGGCCCTTGATCACCGTGTCGCCTGGCTTGACCCGGAGATCGATGATCTTGCCGGGCAACGGTGCGCGCACGGCAGCTTCTGCAGCGCCGGCTGCCTCGTATTGCGTGACATCGAGCGGATCGACCAGGCGCAGCCGCCGGCTCGCGCCGTCGGCGAACACCGTGTAGTCGACGCCGTCGGCCGTCTGCCGGCGCACCACCGTGGCGGTGAACGTGTCCTCGCCCAGACGAACGAGCAGCCTGCCATCGTCGACGCGCTGCACGCTGGCCTCGACTGGACCGCCCGGCAGCTCCAGGACGATACCGCCGTCGCGCCGGCGGCGGGCGATCACCGTGACCTCGCGATCGCCGTCCTTCCAGTGCACCGCGTCATGGCCCTCATCGAGCAGCCGGAAGCCACCCTGCCCGTTCCAAGGCGACCACGGATCGCCGGAAGTGCGGGCAGCGGCATCGGCCGCCTCCTGCCATTCGACCAGGCGCGCAAGGGTGGCGATGGCGAAGATGCGGTCGCCGGCGGCCGCCGGCTTGGCAAACAGCTCGTCGCGATGGCGCTCGATGAAGCCGGTGTCGATCTCGCCGCCGACGAAGGCCGGGTGCGAGCACAGCGCCTTGAGGAGCGCGGCGTTGGTCGTGACGCCCACCACCTCGGTCTCGCCCATCAGCGCCGCCATGCGGCGCATCGCCGAGGCGCGGTCGCGGTCGTGGACGATGACCTTGGCGATCATCGGATCGTAGAACGGGGTCACCGTGTCGCCCTGGCGCACGCCGGTGTCGACGCGCACATGCGGGCCTTCGGCCGGCAAGCGCAGGTGAACCAGCGTCCCGGTCGACGGCAGGAAGTTGCGGTTCGGATCTTCGGCGTAGAGCCGGACCTCGACGGCATGGCCGTCGATGTGAAGCTGGTCCTGGGCGAGCGGCATCTTGCCGCCGGCCGCCACGACGAGCTGCCACTCGACCAGGTCCTGGCCGGTGATCGCCTCGGTGACGGGGTGCTCGACCTGCAGGCGGGTGTTCATCTCCATGAAGAAGAAAGTGCCCGCCTGATCGGCGATGAACTCGACGGTGCCGGCGCCCTGATAGCCGATGGCGCGGGCGGCGGCGACCGCCGCCTCGCCCATCGCCTTGCGACGCGCCGGATCCATGGCGGGCGCCGGCGCTTCCTCGATCACCTTCTGGTGGCGGCGCTGGATCGAGCAGTCGCGCTCGAAGAGGTAGAGGCAGCCGCCATGGGAGTCGGCAAAGACCTGGATCTCGATATGGCGCGGCCGCGTCAGGTACTTCTCGACCAGCACGTGATCGTCGGCGAACGAGGCCTTGGCCTCGCGCTTGGCGCCGGCCAGCGCGTCGGCGAACTTGTCGGCGCTCTCGACCACCCGCATGCCCTTGCCGCCGCCGCCGGCCGAGGCCTTGATCAGCACGGGAAAGCCGATGCGGGCCGCCTCCT
>DATHNU010000652.1:0-6641 GCA_035485695.1 Reyranella sp.
CCTTACCCAGCGGCGCTGCACGCTGTCAGGGGGATAAACCTCCACCGTCTGCCTGGTCGTGTCGTTCTTCATCCATTGGGGATTCATCAGCATGGGTGTCTCCTCCGATTGTCGAATCGAGAAGCCGTCGTGACGAGCGACACAAACATTACACCCGTATGGTTAATTCGATGAGGCGTCGCCGCACGCAGGCGGCCCGCAGCGCCGCCACCCGCCGGGCACTGGTCGAATCAGCCGTCCGCCTGTTGATCGCCCACGGTTATGCCGGGGCGTCGGTGCGCAACATCGCCCGCGACAGCGGGCTTTCGTCCGGTGCGGTGCAATATCACTTCAAGCGCAAGGAGGACGTCGTCATCGCCGCCCTGACGCACCTCTTCGCGGAAATGGCGCTGCACCTGACCGCCCGCGCTTCCCGCGACACGGCCATCGACAAGCGGGCCCGGCACATCGTCGAAACGCTGTGGGCGTTCTATGGCGGCACATCCTACATCGCCGTCCTGGAAGTCCTCGTGGCCACCCGTCCGCAGGCGGCGTTGCACCGCCGCATCCGCCGCGCTTGCCACCGGGGCTTCGCCGCCGCCTGCCGCGACATCGGCGAGCGCTTGCTGGGCGAGCGGCCGCGCGCGCCCGGGGCGCGGCACGATCTCCTGCAGTTCGTCATCGCCACCCTGTGCGGCCTGGCGTTGCTGCGCCTGCAGGAGCGCGACCACCAACGCGTCGAGCCGCACCTGGCGCGGCTCCGCGACCTCGTGGCCGCCACCCTGCGCCTGGACAGCTCACCCAGCGCGGCACAGGCCATCGCACGCCGGGCGAATCTCAGTTCAGGTGGCTGGTATCGTTGATGCGCCGCACGCGTATGTCGTCGCCCTCGACGTCGACCTCGTTCAGGGTGCAGGGATCCTGCGCCAGCCGCCCGTAGGCCGACAGCGGCTGGTCGAGGAACTGCATCAGGATCGACCGGTTGACGCTGTCGTGACCGACCATGACCACCGTGTCGGCCGGGTGACGCTCCAGCACCAGGCGCAGCACGTCGGCGGTGCGCGCGAACAGGTCCTGCAGCGATTCGCCGTCGGGAAAACGCACGCGCTGCGGCGCCGTCCGCCACAACCGATAGGCCTCGGGCGCTTCCGCCTTGATCTCCTCGTGGGTGCGCATCTGCCAGGCGCCGTAGTCGATATCCATCAGCCCTTCGAGCGGGATCGCCTTCACACCGCAGAGATTGGCGATGATGGTGCCCGTCACGACGCAGCGTTGCAGGGCGCTGGTGTAGACGACGGCCGGCTTCCAGGCGCGCGCGATGCGCGCCGCCAGCGCCTCGGCCTCGGCCACGCCCTTCTTGGTCAAGGCCAGCTCGGCGCGGCCGCGGAAGCGTTCGGGGAGGATGCCTTCGACGTGGCCGTGGCGGGTCAGCAGGATCTTGGTCATTCCGCCAATCTAGCAGGCCGGCTTGAACGGAAGCACCGTTCTTCGCGGCCTGCGCGCAACAAGAAGGCGATGCAACTCGCCGTCGGGGGAGTCGTTGGCCTGACATCGAGAGCCCCCCAAAGGCTCCGACTTTCACCCATCTTCAATTGCCAGGGAGCCCACCATGCCGACCCCACCGAAGAACGACGCCGTTGCTCTCTTGAAGGCCGACCATCGCAAGGTCGAGGACCTGTTCGAGAAGTTCGAAAAAGCCGGCAGCGACCGCAAGCAGGCGCTGGTCCAGCAGATCTGCACGGAACTCTGCATCCATGCGACGATCGAAGAAGAGATCTTCTATCCGGCCTGCAAGGACAAGATCCAGGACGACGACCTGCTCGAAGAATCCTATGTCGAGCATGACGGCGCCAAGGTGCTGATCGCGGAGCTGCTCGACAGCGAGCCCGATGCGGAGTTCTACGATGCCAAGGTCACCGTGCTGTCCGAGATGATCAAGCATCACGTCAAGGAAGAGGAAAAACGCGCGGAAGGCCTGTTCGCCCAGGCCAAGGAAGCCGGCCTCGACACCAAGGCGCTCGGCGATCGCCTGCTGCAGCGCAAACAGGCCCTGATGGAAGAGTTCAAGCACGGCGCCAAGCTGCCGCCGCCCCATACGCGAAGCTTCACCGGCCACGAGTTGGTGCAGGACCATCCGGTGAACGCCGGCGCGGCCGACTGACGTTTCCTCTCACGCGATATGGCGACGCCGTCGGCGATTCGGCCGACGGCGTCAGCTATGGCGTCGGCAGAAAGCGGGCAGGACGAACCACAGGCTTGCCAGCACGAGCGCCACGCCACCCGCGACGAGGGCCGCGCCCGTCCCATTGGCGAGGATGAGACGGGCGATCAGATAGGTGTCGAGACAAAGGCCTGCGATCAACGGCAGCATGGCAATGGTGAGCAGCCTGGACGCCAGGTCCACGAAGCGCCGCGAGACCCTGCCGCGGCCGACCTGCCGATGATAGGCGGCGGGCGTCATCAACAATCCCATGCCGAGGGCCACCAGCAGGAACGCCGTCAGGTGCACGACCTGCTCGGCGGGCGAGAACAGCTCGAAGCGCTGGTTGAACACGGCAACGAGCTGGAAGCCCAGCACGGCCTGCACGCCCGGCAGCACCATGCGCGCCTCGTCGGTGGCGTGGGTTGCTTCCTCTTCCAGCGTCTCGCGATGAACCTGCTCTTGTGCGCTCTGCATGGCGCGGCCTAGCCCTTGGCCTTGAACGTCTTGGCCCCGGCTTTCAGGAGCTTGCGCGCTCGCCGCGGCCCGCTGCGCCGTACGATCCGCAGCTTCTTGCCGTTGAGCCCGGCATAGTGGGTGAAGAAGGATTCGATTTCCGGCAGCAGGTGCGGGCGGAGATCATCGAGCTTCTTGAGCGATTGATGGGTGTGCGCATGCGTGGCCACCGCGAAGAACCGGTCGTTGCGCTCCCAGGGTTCGCCCTGGTCCTTCTGCTCGACCTCGAGCACGCCGATCAAGCGCGCGGTGGCGACCGATCCCGGCGGCACGGCATCGTCGAGGAACAGCAGCACGTCGAGCGGGTCGCCATCGGCGCCCACGGTCGAGGGGAAGAAGCCGAAATCGTAGGGAAAGGCCAGACCTTCTCCAAGGGTAGCGCTCAGCCGGATCGCCTGGCACTGGGCGTCGTATCGGTACTTGTTGCGGCTGCCCTTGGGCGTTTCCAGCACGACCGTGAAATCGCCGGTTTCCTTGTCGACCAGCGGCAGGCGATCGAGCGTCGGGGCGGACTTGGCCATCACCCCCTCACAGCGCGAACTGGCGAACCAGTTGCTTCAGCACCGCGTCGCGGTCGGGGTCGCCTTTCGCCAACGCCGCGAACAACTTCATCGACTGTTCCAGGCTCACGTGGGGCGGCAGGGCGATGACATTGGGATCCGCCCGCACGTCGATCACCACCGGCCGGTCCGCCGCCAGCGCGAGATCGAGCGCCGGCGCGATATCTTCGGGTCGCTCGATGCGCCGGCCGATCAGGCCCAGCATCTCGGCAAACTCGGCATAGTCGAAGTCCGGCACGTCCTGGGTCTGCGGCAGCTTGGGCGAGCCGCCCAGTCCGCGCAGCTCCCAGGACACCATGTTGAGGTCGCGGTTGTTCAGCACCGCCACCACGAAACGCGGATCGGACCAGCGCCGCCAATACTTGGAAACGGTAATCAGCGCGTTCAGGCCCATCATCTGCATGGCACCGTCACCCACGAGGGCGAAGGCCGGGCGCTCGGGGAAGGCAAGCTTGCCGGCTGCGGCGAAGGAAACCGCCGGCCCCATGGTCGCGAGCGTGCCCGAGATGGCCAGCTGCAGGCGCTGCCGCACGCGGACGGCGCGGGCAAAGAACGTCGTCGACATGCCTGTGTCGACGGCGATGAGGGAATCGTCGGGCAGGCGGTCCGACAGTTCCCAGAAGAAGAGTTCGGGATTGACCGGGTCGGCCGGCAAATGGGCGCGCTTCTCCTCGTCCGACCACCAGTCGGCCGCGGCGCGCTCGATCTTGGCACGCCACTTGTCGCGGCTGCGCGCTTTCAGGCGCGGCAGCAGCGCGCGCAGGGTGAGCGCCGCATCGCCGACCAGCGGCGCTTCCATCGGATAGCGCAGCGACAGCATCGTGGGGTCGATGTCGATCTGCACGCCGCGCGCGGCGCCTTCCTTGGGCAGGAACTCGCCATAGGGGAAGGTCGAGCCCACCATCAAGAGGGTGTCGCAGCCCTGCATCAGCTCATCGGAAGCCTTGGTGCCCAGAAGGCCGATCTGGCCCGTGACGAAGGGCAGGCCGTCGGGCAGCACGCCCTTGCCCAGAAGCGCCTTGGCGACGCCCGCCTGCAGAAGCTCGGCCACCGCCACGACTTCCGCCGCGGCGTTGGCGGCGCCGGCGCCGATCAGCATCGCCACCCGCTCGCCGCGGTTCAGGATATCGGCGGCGCGGTCGAGGTCGTGCTCGCTGGGAACGATCCTGGGCCGGCTTACGCCCATGCCGGTATGAATGGTGCCATGGGCGTGCCGCGGCTCGACCGCCTTGGCCTCCTGCACGTCGTTGGGAAAGATCACCACGGCCACGCCGCGCTCGGCCTGGGCAATGCGCATCGCCCGGTCGATCAGATGCCGCGCCTGTTCAGGCGCCGTGCAGACCTCGACGAACTGCGCCACGTCCTTCATCAGCGCGGCGAGGTCGACTTCCTGCTGGTAATGGCCGCCCAGGGCGGCGCGCGCCTGCTGGCCCACGATCGCCACCACCGGCTGGCGGTCGAGCTTGGCGTCGTACAAGCCGTTCAGCAGATGGATGGCGCCTGGCCCGGAGGTCGCCAGGCACACGCCGACCTCGCCGGTGAAGCGGGCATGGCCGCAGGCCATGAAGGCTGCTTCCTCCTCGTGGCGTACCTGCACGAAGTCGAGAGGATCCTTCATGCGGCCCAGCGCCGACAGCAGGCCGTTGATGCCGTCGCCCGGATAGCCGAACAGGCGGTGCACGCCCCATCGGCGGAGCCGCTCGAGGACGAAATCGCCGACGGTCTTGGCCATGGCAGATCTCCGAGGTTGTGTTTCGCCAACGCGCCCGCTGGAGACTCAGTTCCTCCCCTCGTCTGAGGGGGAGAGGTGCCCCCTAGCGGCGGAGGGGTCATGGACGACACCGACGAGAGCATGACCCCTACGTCGCCGTATGACGGCGCTACCTCCCCAGCCTCGCTGGGGAGGTAGGTCAGGCCGCCCGCTTGCGCGCCGACGCCTTCTTCTTCGCCTTCGGCCTGGTCTTGCGGGCCTGCGCCTCCAGGAAGCGATCCGCCTTTTCGCGCGACGGGCCGCCGCCGCCCTTGAGGCTCTTCTTCAGCGCCTCCATCAGGTCGACCACCTTGTCTTCTTCGTCGGGCACCTCGCTGGTGACCAGCTTCTCGCCCTTGCTCTTGCGCGCGATCAGGTCGCGCAGCGCATCCTCATAGCGGTCCTTGAATTCCGTCGGATCGAACTTGGCCTCCTGCTGCTCGATGATCTTCTCGGCGATCTGCAGCATCTTCGGATCGGGCTTGGGCAGGTTGCGGTCGAACACTTCGGCGGTCGAGCGAATCTCGTCATGGGTGCGCAAGGTCGTGAGCAGGATGCCGCTGTCGCGCGGCTCGAGCGCGCAGACATGCTCGCGCTGGTGCAGCACCAGGCGGCCCAGCGCCACCTTGCTCTGCTTCTCCATGGCGGCCCGGATCACGCTGAAGGCCTCGATGCCGGTATTGCCCGACGGCGCCAGGTAGTAGGGCTCGTCCCAGTAGATGCGGTCGATCGAAGCGGCGTCGACGAATTCCTCGATGTCGATGATGCGTGTCGATTCGAGCTTCACCGCATCGAGCTCGTCCTTGTCGAACAGCACGTACTTGTTCTTGGAGACCGCGAAGCCCCTCACGAGATCGGAGCGTTCGACCGGATCGCCGGTGCCGGCGTCGACGGCCTGCATGCGGATGCGATTGTTGGTCTTGGGATTGATCATGTTGAAATGCACGTCGGCGGTGCGCTCGGTGGCCGTGTAGAGCGACACCGGGCAGGTCACCAGCGAGAGCCGCAGATGGCCCTCCCAGGTCGGCCGCATCGCCTTGTGCTGCGTGTCCTTGTTCTTGGCTTTGGCCATGACGTGTCCTCACGATTTCGATTTGATCAGGCGTTCGATGGCGGCGCGCAGCGGCTTGGCCGATTTGGCATAGTCGGCCCACGGCTTGCCCTTCTTGAGCAGCGCCGGCGCCGTGCGCACGGTGAACTTCTTGGGATCGAGACCGGCCTTCACCTGCGACCAGTGGAGCGGCATCGACACCGTGGCGCCCGGCCGCGCACGCGGCGACAATGGCGCCACCGCGGTCGAGGTGCGGTCATTGCGCAGATAGTCGAGGAAAATTCGCCCGCCGCGTTCCTTCTTCGCCATGTTGATGACGTAGCGATCGGGCTCTGCGTCGGCCAGCCGCCGGCAGATCTCCTTGGCGAACATCTTGGCGGTGTCCCAGTCGGGACTTTTGGGATCCGACGTCAGCGGCACCACGACATGCAGCCCCTTGCCGCCCGTGGTCTTGCAGAAGGTCTTTAAGCCCAGCGCCTCCAGCCGCTCGGCCACCGCGCGTGCGCCCTTGATCACCTCGGCGAAGCCCAGGTCGGGCGCGGGATCGAGATCGAACACCAGCCGGCCCGGCAGCTCGGGCTCATC
>DATHNU010000653.1:0-4133 GCA_035485695.1 Reyranella sp.
CACGGTTCTGGTGAAGTCCGCCTCCGGGACATGACGCCAGAGGAATGGACGGCGGTCCGGCTGAGCCTGCTGGTCGCCACCACGGCGACCCTGGCCAGCCTGCCCTTTGGCATAGCCATCGCCTGGCTGCTGGCGCGCCGAAGGTTCTGGGGCAAGAGCCTTTTGGACACGCTGGTCCACCTGCCGCTGATCCTGCCGCCGGTCGTGACGGGCTATCTGCTGCTGATCTCGTTCGGCAAGCGCGGGCCGATCGGGGCCTTCCTCGACGAGCAGTTCGGCATCGTCTTCTCCTTCCGCTGGACCGGCGCGGCGCTGGCCTGCGCGGTGATGGGCTTTCCCTTGCTGGTGCGCGCCATCCGTCTTTCGATCGAGGCCGTCGACACGCGGCTCGAATCGGCGGCGGGGACGCTGGGTGCCCATCCCTTCCTGGTCTTCGCCACCATCACCCTGCCGCTCTGCCTGCCCGGCGTGATCGCGGGCGCCATCCTGTGCTTCGCCAAGTCGATGGGCGAGTTCGGCGCCACCATCACCTTCGTGTCCAACATCCCGGGCGAGACACAGACCCTGCCCTCGCTGATCTACACTTTGACCCAGATCCCCGGCGGCGACGCCGGCGCGATGCGGCTCACCCTGGTGTCGATCGCCATCTCGATGGTGGCCCTGCTCGGCTCGGAGCTTTTGGCGCGGCGCATCGGCGTCCGTCAGATGGCGGCATGAGCCTGGAGGTCGATGTCGACCATGCGCGCGAGAGCTTCCATCTCGTCGCGCGCTTCTCGGCGGCCCCCGGGCTGACGGCCCTGTTCGGCCGCTCGGGCTCGGGCAAGACCACCCTGATCGACATCGTGGGCGGACTGATCCGGCCCGATCGCGGCCGCATCGCCATCGACGGCGCGGTGGTGGTCGATACCGAGCGCGGCGTCTTCGTGCCCAAGCATCGCCGCCGCATCGGCTACGTCTTCCAGGACAGCCGCCTCTTCCCGCATCTCAGCGTGCGCAGCAACCTGCTCTATGGACGCTGGTTCGCGGGCGACGGCGGCACGGCGGCCAACCTTGCGTCCGTCGTCGAGTTGCTGGGCATCGGCCATCTGCTCGAGCGGCGTCCCGACTCGCTGTCCGGCGGCGAGAAGCAGCGCGTCGCCATCGGCCGCGCCCTGCTCGCCCATCCGCGGGCCCTGCTGATGGACGAGCCGCTGGCGTCGCTCGACGAGGCGCGGCGGGCGGAGATCCTGCCCTACATTGAACGGCTGCGCGACGAAGCGGGCCTGCCGATCCTCTATGTCAGCCATTCGGTGGCCGAGGTGGCGCGGCTGGCGACCACGGTCGTGATCCTGACCGACGGCCAGGTGACGGCTGTCGGGCCGGTAGCCGACATCCTGTCGCAAGCCGAGGAGAGCGAAGGCGGCAGCGTGCTCGAGGCGACGGTGGCGCGCCATGACGAGGCCTTCCAGCTCTCGGTCCTGGCCACGGAAGCGGGCGAGCTGCAGGTACCACGGCTCAGCGCGCCGGTCGGCGCCGCCGTCCGCGCCTATATCCGCAGCCGCGACGTCATGCTGTCGCTCCGGCCGCCCGAGGAAATCAGCGCGCTGAACGTCCTGGCGGGCAAGGTCGCGGCGATCACGCCCAGCGCCAACGGCGCGCAGGCCGACGTCCGGCTGGACTGCAACGGCGCGGCCCTGACGGCGCGGCTCACCGCGAAATCGGTGCAACGCCTGGCGCTGGCGCCGGGCCGACCGGTCTATGCGGTGATCAAGAGTGTTTCGTTCGAGCGAAGCTAGACCATGGCCCGAACATCCGTAAGCACACAGCCTCACCCTGAGGAGCGCCCGCAGGGCGCGTCTCGGAGGGTCGGCAACATACCACGAGCCCACCCTTCGAGACGGCGCTCCGCGCCTCGTCGGGGTGAGGCGCGTTTGTCACAACAGAGCGTACCTCAGGAGACCCGTGATGCCGCGTCTTAGCATCCGCATCGATTTCGACCAGGAAGGCCGCTTAGGCCCCGGCAAGGTGGCGCTGCTCGAGCGCATCGCCCGCGAAGGGTCGATCTCGGCCGCCGGGCGCTCGATGAACATGTCCTACAAGCGCGCCTGGGAGCTGGTGGCGGAGATCAACCAGAGCTTCATCGAGCCTTTGGTCTCGGCGCAGACCGGCGGCAAGACCGGCGGCGGCGCAGTGCTGACGCCGCGCGGCGTCGAGCTGATCCGCCATTACCGCGCCATCGAGCGCAAGGCGCTGTCGGCCACCGCCTCCCACCTCAAGGCGCTGCAGGCGATTTCCCGAGGCGGACGCAGGAAATAACGCGCTATCCTCGACGGGCCGGGGAGGTCCGTCATGGCGAAAATAAAAGTCCGTAAGGGCATGCCGAGCGTTGCGCTCACGAAAGCCGAGTTCACCCGGCGAGCCCGCGAACGCTTCGTCGATCCGGCCTTCGAGCCCCTGCAGGACGAGATCGCGCGGATCATCGACGCCGCGTGGGATGGCTATGACCACGCCCGCAAGTCACCGCGCACGAGGCGCGCCGGCCCGCGCTTTTCCGATCCGGACTACGACCTCTCCATCGACTGGCTGAAGACGCGTGACGCCGTCGTCCGTGCGGAGCGAAACCAGAGATCGGCGGCGGCGCGCTCACGCGTCCTGCTGGTTAACGGATCCTCGCGCAACGACCAGACCTGCCCGGGCGAGATGTCCAAGACCTTCCGCCTGGTCGAGCTGGCGCGGCGATTGATCGAGCGCGAGCGCGGCTTCGAGGTCGAGGTACTCGACCTCAGCCTGCTCACCGCCCAATACGGCCGGCAGATCCTGCCCTGCAAATCCTGCGTGTCGACGGCGATGCCGCTCTGCCATTGGCCCTGCTCCTGCTATCCCAACCATTCGCTGGGCCAGGTCAACGACTGGATGGCCGAGATCTACCCAAAATGGATGGCGGCGCACGGCGTCATGATCGTGACACCGGTGAATTGGTATCAAGCGCCATCGGGGCTGAAGGCGATGATCGACCGGTTGGTGTGCGCCGACGGTGGCAATCCCGACCCGACGACGACCAGCGGCAAGGATGCGCAGAAGGCCAAGGATATCGAGATGAAGGGCTGGGACTATCCGCGTCACCTCGCCGGCCGGGCATTCTCCGTCGTCGTGCATGGCGACAGCGCAGGCGCCGAGACGCTGCGCCGAATCCTCGTCGACTGGTTCAAGGATATGGGCCTCGTCTCGGCCGGCCATGCCGCCGAGCTCGATCGCTACGTGGGCTACTATGAGCCTTATGCGACGAGTCACGAGGCCCTCGACCATGACCAGGCTTTTCAGGAAGAAACGCGCAATGCCGCCCGCACGCTGGTGCAGGCGGTGAAGCTGCTGCGCCGCGGCCGGCTTGCGAAACCCGATGCGCGCCTGCGCGAAGTTCGACCCAAGTGAGGATGTGATGTCGCCCCTCTTTCTGCCCCTCACCCCGCGCTTCATCGCGCTCACCCTTTCGGTCCTGTCGATGGTGGGTTTCGCCGTCGCCCTGGCGTTCGATCCACAATCCATCCTGCTGGCGATCTGCTTCAGCGTCGCCCTTTTCCTCACCGTCATCGGCACGATCGACCTCTTCCAGAAATCCCACTCGGTCCTGCGCAACTACCCGATCCTGGCGCATTTCCGCTTCATCCTCGAAGGCATCCGCCCGGAGCTACGGCAATACTTCTTCGAGGGCGACAAGGACGGCATGCCGTTCAGTCGCGACCGCCGCGCAGTGGTCTATCAGCGTGCCAAGGCGGCGCTCGATGTGCGGCCGTTCGGCACGCACTACGACGTCTACAGCGACGGCTACGAGTGGATGGCCCACTCGATCGCGCCGCGGCCGGTCGTCAAGGAACCGTTCCGCATCATGATCGGCGATACCGAGTGCAGCCAGCCCTACTCGGCCTCGGTGCTCAATATCTCGGCCATGAGCTTCGGGTCGCTCAGCGCCAACGCCATCCGGGCGCTGAATGGCGGCGCCAAGAAAGGCGGCTTCGCGCACGACACCGGCGAAGGCGGCTACAGCCCCCACCATCGCGAGAATGGCGGCGACATCATCTGGGAGCTGGGCTCGGGCTACTTCGGCGCGCGCAATCCCGACGGCACCTTCTCGCCCGAGAAGTTCGCCGCCGGCGCCA
>DATHNU010000654.1:0-6845 GCA_035485695.1 Reyranella sp.
GCCGCCCAGCCAGACGAAGCCCTTGTGATCGACGAAGATGCCGTGTTCGCGGCCGACCCATTCGGAGCCGGTGCCCGGACCGCCCCAGCCCTGCACGAAATTGCCGTCGGCATCGAACTCCAGCACCGAGGGCGCGGGCACACAGCAATTGCTGCGCGGCGGTTTCAACGTCGCGCCACGCTCGTCTTCGGTGAGCGAACGCGGCCGCTGCAGCACCCAGAGGTGATCGTTCGAATCGACGGCGAGGCCGCCGATCTGTCCGAACAGCCAGTTGTTGGGCAGCGGCTTGGGCCAGAAGGGATCGACCTGGAACTGCGGCGGGTCGGCTGCGACGGAGGGCGATGAAAACGCGACAACGTTCAACAGGGCTGCAACGGCAGCCCTCCACGCAACACGCCTCATCGTCTCCTCCGTCGTTTCTTGGTCGTTACGCCACCTCTGCCGGCTGGCGCTTGTCAGCTTGCCATGCTTTCAGCAGGTCGCGGGCATGGTTCTTGGTGGGATCCATCGCGCTTTCCTTGCCGGGAACCTTGGCAGTGAGCTCGATGACGTAGCCGTTGGGATCGCGGAAATAGATCGAGCGGATGAACTTGTGGTCCGACACGCCGCGCACTTCACGGCCCTCGGCCTTGCCCTTGGCGAACATCCTGTCGAGCGCGTCGGGCTCGACCTCGAGCGCGATGTGCAGGTCGAAGTCGTGCTGGTCCTTGAACTCGAACGGCATGTCGGGCGCCTCGAAGAAGGCGAGGCACGAGCCGTCGTCGAGCCGGTAGAAGGTGTGCAGCACGCCCGCGCCGGTCTTGCGGCCGGTCATGGTCTCCTCGATCTTGAGCGTGTGGGCGAGCGGCAGGCCGAGGAAGTCCTCGTAGAAGCGCCGCGTCTCTTCGGAATCGCGGCAGCGGTAGGCGTTGTGATGCAGGCCCTTGATCATGGCTGTCTCCTGTTCAGATCGCCTGCCAGGGCTGGCCCTTGGTCGAGGCGCAGAAGCCGTTGAAGGTTTCGTAGACCTTGGCGTAGCTCGGCCGTTTCTTGATGTTGGCGAGCCAGCGTTCAACATTGGGATAGGCCGAAAGATTGCAATGCACCAGCTCGCCCGCAGTGACCAGTGCGGCACCGAAGTAATCCGCGATGGTGATCTCGTTACCGCATAGATACTGGTTCTTCGGGCCGATGAAGTGATCGTTCAGGACCTGCAGCCAGGCCTTGGACTTTTCCTTGCCCCAGGCCACGACGCCTTCCTGCACCTTGGCGTCCTCGCGCTTGAGGTGCGGGAAGAGCTGCGGATAGATCATGCCGTAGCCCCAGTCGCGATAGAAGTTGGAATTGAACCAATCCAATATCTCGTTGACCCGGGCGCGTTGCTTCAGATCCTTGGGGTAAGCGGGCGATCCGGTCTTTTCCGCCAGGTAGCGAAGGATCGCGGCGCTCTCGGTCAGTCGGAAGTCACCATCCTCGAGCATGGGGATGAGGTGGTTGGGATTGATCTCACTGTAGGCCGGCTCGTAATGCTCGCCCTTCAGGATATCGACCACCTGCATGTCGGCGGCGATATCGTTGTCGGCGATGAACTGCATCACCGGGCGGCTGGTGGTGGATACCGGGTGCATGTAGAGCTTCATCATTGCCTCCTTGCTAGCGGTCGATCCAGACATCCTCGAACCGCCAGTGATTATAGATCGTGTTGACCGCGAGGTTCAGTCCTTTGACCTCCGGGCGCCAGCAGGTGGCGCCCCAGTCGTGCTGTATCACGGGACGGGCGCCGTCTTCCTGTAACTTCTTGTCGATCTCCCACACGAGTTTGTGACGCGCCTCGTTGTCGGGCATGCGCGACTGCTGCTCGAACAGCTTCTCGATCTCGGGGCTGCAATAGTTGGTGTAGTTGCGCTCCGAGCCGCAGCTGAAGGTCTCGTAGAAGACGACGTCGGGATCGTCGATGCCGACGCCCTGGACGTTTAGCCCGACGGTATAGTCCTTGCGCGCCATGCGGTTGTACCACACGGCGGTATCCAGCGGCTCGAGCTCGCCGTCGATATAGACCTGCTTCAGGTGGTCGATCAGGATCACCGCCTGGTCGCGGTAGGCCGGGATGTTGCGGGTCGAGACCTTGATCCTGAGCGGCTTGTCGGCGCTGTAGCCCAGCTCGCTCATGATCTTGCGGCCCTCTGCGCGCGCCTTTTCATGGTCGGCGCCATAGCCCGCTACGGTCGCCAAGAAATCGGGTGGCATGCCCCAACGGCCTTCCGGCGGGGGCAGCATGGTGCCGCCCAGGCGATTGGCGCCCTGGCCAATGATGCTGTTGAAGGAATCGCGGTCGATCGCCAGGACCATGGCCTTGCGTACTCGCGCATCGTCGAACGGCGGCTTGTCGCGATTCACCAGCAGGTTGGCCTGGGTATTGGTCGGCAGCATCTCGCAGATCGCCCACGGCGCTTGGGCTTTGAGATCCTTGAGCTGGGGTGCGCCGATGTCGGCAGTGAAGGTGAGGTCGAACTTGCCGGCGGCGAAGGCCAGCAAGGAGGTCGCTCGGTTGGCGATGATGGTGAACTCGATCGCATCGAGATAGGGCCGGCCGGGCTTCCAGTAGTCGGGATTGCGCACGACCTTCATCGATTCGTTCTGCTTCAGCTCGACGAACTTGAAGGGTCCCGTGCCGATCGGCCTGGTGCGCATCTGGGCGGGCGGGACATGGCACGGATAGACCGGCGACATGCCACCGGCCAACATGGTCAGCACCGAGGGCTGCGGCCGGCCGAGAACGAACGTGACCTCGCGGTCGCCGTTCACCGTTACTTCCTTGAGGTTGAACCACCACGGCTTGCGCGGGTTCTTGCGCAGTTTCGATTCGGGCGAGATCAGCATGTCCCAGGTGCACTTGACGTCGGCGCTGGTGAAGGGCTTGCCGTCGTGCCACTTCACACCGTCGCGCAGCTTGAAGGTGAGCTTCGTGCCGTCGTCGCTCCACGCCCATTCGGTCGCGAGGTCGGGCACGATGTGATCTGGTGCGTTCTGTTTGGATTGCGGATCGAAGACCACCAGGTTGTTGTAGATCGACATGAAGGGCATCACGGTCGAGATCGTGGCCTCCTCGTGGATCGAGGCGCTGGGCGGGTTGTCGCGATGGGTGACCCTGAGCGTCCCACCGGCCTTCTGCGCCGAAACAGGCACAGCGCTTGCCGCGACGAAGAGTGCCGCCATCGAGGCGGCGATGAAGCCACGCATCCTGTTTCCTCCGATCTTGCTTGGTCGTCACGCTATCACCTCCAAGCGGCACGGCGTAGAGTCGGATCATGAGAATGCTTGGTTTGCTGGCCGGAATGGCCATGGCGCTGACGACGCCGGCCGTGGCGCAGGAGTACCCCACGAAGCCGATCCGCATCGTGGTGCCGTTCGGACCGGGAACCGCCACCGACATCGTCGCGCGCACCGTGGGTGCGGAGCTCTCCAGCAGGACCGGTCAGCCGGTGGTGATCGAGAACAAGGCGGGCGCCGAGGGCCAGATCGGCGCGCAGGCCGCCGCGACGGCGGCGCCCGACGGCTACACGCTCTTCATCACCACCCAGACCACTCAGGCGATGAACGTCCACATCTACAAGTCGTTGCCCTACGACCCGGTGAAGAGCTTTGCGCCGATCTCCGGCCTGTCGCTGGGCGCGCAGGTCGTCATGGTGAAGAACGAGCTGCCGGTGAAGACTGTCGGCGAGCTGATCGAGCTCGCGCGTAGGCAACCGGGCAAGCTCAGCTTCGGCAGCGGCAACGGTTCGAGCCGCGGCGGCGCCGAGCTGTTTCGCATCATGGCCAAGGTCGATCTTTTGGGCGTGCCCTACAAGACGCAGCCGCAGGCAATCAGCGACCTGATGGGGAATCGCATCGACGTCATCTTCTCCGACTTCACCACGGGCTTGCCGCCGGTGCTCGATGGCCGGGCGCGCGGCCTCGCCGTTACCAGCAAGAAGCGCATCGCGGGGCTGGAGCAGTTTCCGGTCGATGAAAGCGTGCCGGGCTTCGAGCTGTGGGCATGGACCGCCGCCTATGCGCCCGCCGGCACACCGAGGCCGATTATCGACAGGCTGAATACGCTCGTGCGCGAGGCATTGGCGTCGGAGTCCTACCGCGCTCTTGCGCGCACGACCTATGGCGTGCCGTTCTCCGGTTCGCCCGAAGAACTGGCCGCCTTTCAGGCGAGCGAGACTAGGAAGTGGGGCGAGATCATTGCTGTTGCAGGGATGAAGGAGCCTTAGGCTGCTAAAGCGCGCGCATTGTCATCCCGAGCGTAGCGAGGGACCTTTGCGGATCACTAAAGGTCCCTCACTTCGTTCGGGATGACAGTATTGCTGTCATCCGCGAAATCCCGTTATGTTGATGCAGCATTCCGATGCCCGCGTGCCGCCGCGATCTGCCAGACCGCGGCGATGAGCACGCAGGCTGCCACGGCGAAGAAGGCCATGCGGTAGCTCGCCAGCGAGGCGATAAGGGCGAAGATCGGCGGGCCGATCACCGCGCCGGAGAAGGCGAGTGCAGTCTGCACCGCTGCCACGGCGGCGGCTGCGCCCGGCGGCGAGAGGTGGGCGAACTCGGCCTGTGACGTGCCGTTCCAGCTGATGACGACGGCGCCGTAACCCACGACCGCCAGGCCGATCAGCCAGAACGGCGTGTCCTGTTCCAGCAGGCCGACCGCGATGCAGCCCAACGTCATGGCGACGCCGGTCCAGCCCAGGAGCTGCATGCGCGGCAGCCGATCGCTCATGCCGCCGCTCACCAGGCGCACCGCCGTTCCGACGATCTGCGAGGCCGACAGCAGGAAGCCCGCCTGGGCGATGCTGAGGCCGCAATGTTCGTAGAGGTAGGTCACGAGATAGAAGGTGAAGGTGTGCTGGGCGAGGACGTAGACGATCGCCGAGAGGCCGAGCACGCGCAGCTCGCGGTGGGCGAACACGAAGCGGATGGACCGCACGATGCCCACCGACGGCTTGCCGGCGGTGACCACGGTGTCGAGGCTGGAGCGTAGAAGCTCGACGACGAGCGCCGTCACCACAGCGGCTGCCGCGGCGACCAGGCTGGCGCCGCGCCAGCCCACGAGCTGCAGCAGCAAGGGAAAAATCAGGCCGGCCAGGGCAAAGCCGATGGGCACGCCGGTCTGCTTCAGCGAAAACACCATGCCGAACCATTCGCGCGGCACCCGCGCGGCCAGGACATGCGCCGAGGCGGGATTGATTGGCCCCTGCGCCGCGCCGATGAAGATCACGGCGATCACCGTTGCCGCAACCATCGACAGCGCATTGAAGGCGAGGCCGATCGCCGCCATCAGGAGTGCCGCCTGGCAGATGCGTACCGCGCCCAGCCGCACGATCGGCTCGGCCGCGGCCAGCGCGGTGACGGCGGCGACGCCGTAGATGATGGCCGTGAAGACGCCGACCAGCTTGGGATCGATCGCGAGGTCGGCCGCGACCGCCGGCATCATGACGCTGAGCGCCAGCACGCTGAGCGAGATCATCACCTGGATGGCCAGCATGGTGGCCACCGGCACGATCGCACGATGCATGATCTGCTGCCCGACTAGGACGACGACCTCATCCTGAGGAGCGCGCCATAGGCGCGCGTCTCGAAGGATGGGCCGCGGACTCGGTGCCTGTTGCCCACCCTTCGACACGGGCGCTGCGCGCCCTCCTCAGGGTGAGGTGTGGCTCGTGCATCGAACTACATCCCGTACAGATCGGCCTTGTTCAGCACCGTATTGCGCAAGATGCGGATCGAGGCCACGTCGACCATGATGCCGTCGACATTGATGGCGCCCAGGCCCTTGGCCTCGGCCTCGGCATAGGCCTTCTCGAGCTTGCGTGCCCGTGCGATGTCCTCTTGCTTGGGCGAGTAGATTTCCAGCGCGTGCTCGATCTGCGAGGGATGGATCGCCCATTTGCCGACGCAGCCCAGGATCATCGAGCGCCGGCACTCCTCGCGATAGGCCTCCGGATTGCGGAAGTCGGCGAACGGGCCGTCGACCGGGTCGATGCCGGCGGCGCGGCAGGCCATGACCAGCCGGAAGCGGGCATAGTGCCAGATGTCGCCGGGATAGCCGTCGGATTCGCCGACATTCTTGTTGGTGACGCCCATCGAGGCCGAGAAGTCGCCCATGCCGAACACCAGGCATTCCAGGCGCGGCGTGCACTTTGCGATGGCATCGACGTTCTGCATGCCTTCGACTTCCTCGATCAGGGCTTCGAGGCCGATCGATCGCTTGAGCTTCAGTTTCTTCTCGAGCTGGTGCAGCAGCTTGTCGGCGAACAGCACGTCGGCCGGCGTCATGACCTTGGTCATCATGATGGTGTCGAGATGCTCGCCGGCGCCCTCGACCACCTCGATGATGTCCTCGAACGCGTATTCGGTGGTGAGGTCGTTGATGCGTACGCAGCGCGTCTTGCCGGTCCAGTTGAGCGTCTTCAGCGCCTGCACGATCTTCTTGCGCGCCTCACGCTTCTGGCTGGGGGCGACGGCATCCTCGAGGTCGAGGAAGACGTGATCGGCCTTCGACTCGGCCGCCTTCTGCATCATCTTTTCGCTGGAGCCGGGCGTGGAAAGCTGGACGCGGCGTGGACGGTCGGTCATGTCAGATCTCCTCAGGCGACGATCTTCGCGGCCTTGAGACGCGCAATTTCCGCGCCACCGAGGCCGAGGGAATCCAGATACTGGTCGGTGTGCTCGCCCAGCAACGGCGCGCGATGGCGCACGCGGCCGGGCGTTTCGCTCATCTTGATGGCGACCCCCGCGACCTTGGTCTCATGGTCGAGGCCGGGATGGGGCACCGACACCACCATGTCGCGGGCGGCGAAGTGCGGATTGGCGAAGACGTC
>DATHNU010000655.1:0-4909 GCA_035485695.1 Reyranella sp.
CTCGACGACGCACACCACGTTCATCAGCCGTCCGGCCGCGACCCAGTAGTGCACGCAATGGCCATCCGGCCCCATCCAGTTGTGCGAGGCGACTTCGATGCCGAGATGGTTGATGCGCTCGGCCGGCACCAGCCCGCGCCACGCGACGCAGCCGGTGAAGCGCGGCTTCTCCGGGCCGAAGGTGAGATGGCGCACCCGGGAATGGATGCCGTCGGCGCCCACCAGGAGATCCGCTTCGATCGACGCGCCGTTCTCGAAGCGCGCGACGACGCTCTCGCTCTTCGGCTCCAGGCCGACCAACCGGTGGCTGAGGTGCAGCCGCTCGGCCGGCACGGCGGCACCTAAAAGCTCGGCCAGGTCGCCGCGGTGAAGGTGATAGTAGGGCGCGCCGAACGCCGCCTCGACCTCCGATCCAAGCGGCGCGCGCTGCAGGGTGCGGCCGTCGTCCCAGCGCCGCTGGTGGATGGCGAGCGGCCTTACGCCGGCGCGATCGAGGGCCGGCTTGAGGCCGAGGCGGATCAACAGGCGCGAGGCGTTGGGGCTGATCTGGATGCCGGCGCCGATCTCGCCGATGGCGGCTGCCTGCTCGTAGACATGGACGTCGAGCCCGGCCTTCAGCAGGTGCAAGGCGGCCGACAGGCCGCCGATGCCACCGCCGATGATGGCGATTTTCATGTCAGCCCGTCATCCCGACCGGAGCGAAGCGGAGTGGAGGGACCTTGTCTTTGTCGGCACATGAAAAGGTCCCTCCACTTCGCCTCGCTACGCTCGGCTCCGGTCGGGATGACGGGCGGGTGTTGGTCATGCCACCACCTTAGCGCTTGCGTTGCTCATAGGCGGCAAAAAGCTCCTTCACGCCGACGCCCGCGATCTGCATGCCGGCGAAATTGCAGTTCGAGGAGATGACCGTGTCGCGGAAGTCGATGTCGTCGAATTTCGCCCCGGCGAGGCTCACATTGGCGAAGGTCGCCTTGGCGAGCGTCAGGTCCTTGAAGAGGGCTTGGTCGAGCGGCGTGCCGATGAAGACCTTGGAGGGGCCGGCCTTCCCGGGCTTCGCGATCACGCGGCGGCCGGGATCGAACGGCTTGGCGGTGCCGCCGAGCTGGCCCTCCAGCACCGCCGCGCCGAGCGGTACGCCCGCCACCCAGGCCTTCAGATCGAAGCCGCTGGCCTGGGCGTCGCCGCCGACGCCGATCAGCATCTGGCGCGCAGCCGGCGTGCAGACGATCGTATGAAGCGTGCCGGAGCCCGAACTGTAGCGGTGATCGAAGACGGGCGAGAGCGAGTCGTTCAGCGCCTTGAACAGCCGGTCGGCGGGCAGTTGCTGGCGGGCGAAGGCCTCGAGCGGCGGCAGATGCCGCCAGGAACCGGGATTGCGCCGGTTGTAGGCCTGCAGCGCGGGCGACAGGAAATGATTGCTGCAGCCCAGCTGCCGGCCCTCGCGCACGGCCACCGCCGCGGGCGCGGCCTCGACGACCGCCGCCGCGCCGGCTGCGTCCATCAGGGAATAGTTGTAGCCGCCGCCATGGGGAATCCGGCGCAGCAGCGCGATGGCGTCGCGCGTGGTGGCGCATTGATCGAGCACGAGGCGGACGATCAGGATGCAGGCAAGGCCCGGTTGCCAGGCGCCGTTGTTGACCTGATGCAGGCCGACGCAGAGCCCGTGCTCGTTCAGGCCGTCGAGGCGGCCGGTGAAGCGGTCGGCGAAGCCGATGCTGGCGTTGACGCCTTCGGGCCGGATCGCGACCAGGATCCGGTCGTAATGGCCGACATCGTAGTCGTAGTTGCGCCCATACAGGCCATCGCTCATCACCGCCGAGCAGCCGCGTGGCGGATAGCGCAGGCGGGCGTTCGAGTATTCGGCGACCGCGCGCTCGAGGGAAATTTTCAGGCCGTTGGCAAGGCCATGCAGCTCCTCCCAGATATTGGGCGCCCAGGCTTCCAGCGCGGCCTGGGCGTTCCTGAGGCTGAAGGCGAAGGGCCGGCGCTCGCGGCGGCGACCGAAGGCCCGGCCTCGCGGCGTCCTGAGAAAGCCTTCCGCCATCTGCTTGCCGACGTCGTAGGAGCTTCCCCGACATTCCAGGACATCGACCCGCCATGGCTTGGTCATCGTTCGCTCTCTCCCCACAAAGCCGCTGGCATTCCGTTGGGCTTCGACGAGGCATGGTGTTGCGCTCGGCCTCCGATCGTCAATCGAGCCACGGGCATGACCGATGCGCAATGGACAGGCTTCCTCGTTGTGAAGACAGGGACTACACTTTTTAAATTGCAAATTTTGCCGCGCAATCTCCCGTCGTCCCGAGCGGAGGCGCCCGAAGGGCGGCGTAGCCGAGGGACCTTCGGTCGACGATAAGCGGCCTAATGTGGAGAGAAGGTCTCTCCACTCCGCGCTTCGCGCTCCGGTCGAGACGACGGGTTGCCAGGCGCTGCGCTCGGCTTCGGTCGGGATGACGAAGCTTACGCCAGCGCCTTCTTCCACACCGCGCGGCCGTCGGCGCAGGCGTTGCCGCGCCAGGCAACGTGGGTGTCGGGGCGGACCAGGACGAGCCTGGCCTCGTAGATCGGCGCGATCGCGTGATCGTCGACGATCACCGTTTCGAGTGGCACCGGCGCCGTATCGATCAAGGGCGATGGATCGGCGTCGCCGAAGCGCAGCAAGGTGAACCACGGGCCGAGCCGGTCGTAGAGCGCCGAGCCGTCGCGCAGGAAGACGCTGGGCAGGCGCGCGCCGGGCGCGGTCGTCGGCTGGTAGACGACGGGATCGCCCTCGACGCCGTCGTAGCGATAGCCGAACTCGACGCCCCAGCTCTCGTTCTCGGCATTGCCCAGCGCCGCGATGGCGCGACCCAGCGATTCGGGCTCGCTTATGTTCTGGTAGAGCTCGGCGATCTTGAGGCGGACGCCGGTGTGGCGCTCCGAGGCCAGGCGATTGCGATAGCCGACCGGGCGCCGCTCGCGTTCGTAGGAGTCGAGCAGGTGCGGACCGGCGAAGCCCTTCACGGCGGCCGCCAGCTTCCAGCCGAGATCGACGGCGTCGCCGATGCCGGTGTTCATGCCGTAACCGCCGGTCGGGATGTACTGGTGCGCGGCGTCGCCGGCCAGGAAGACGCGGCCATCCTGGTAGCGCTCGGCCAGCAGGAGATGCGTGAACCACGGATTGGCGACCAGGATCTCGCGCGGAAAGCTTGTGCCGGCGAAATCGTCCAGCAGCTTGTGCGGATCGATGGTGGCGGGATCGCTGCCCGGCGGCAACCGGGTCTGCAGGGTCCAGATCTCCTTGTCGTCCTGCGCAATGATCGTGCCGGTGGCCCTCTGGTAGTGCCAGGCGATGCCGAAGGCCTGCAGGATCTGGCGCGCGTCGGAGCGGAAATGCACCATGAAGCGGTGCGCGACCTGGGCGCGGCCCTCCAGCGCGATGCCGAGCCCGTCGCGCACGGTGCTGGAGCCGCCGTCGCAGCCGGCCAGGAAGTCGCAGCGCACGGTCTCGGTCGCGCCGGTCTCCATGACACGCAGGGTGGCGGTGACGCCCTGCCGGTCCTGCACGAAATCCTCGAAGGCCACGCCCCAGCGCGCGTCGATCAAAGGGTCATTCAGGATGGCGTCGCGCAGCACCGGCTCGATCACGACCTGGCTGACCCGCATGGCGGGTTCGCGCGGCTGGGTGCCGTCGTTGCGGGCGCGGATTTCGGCGCGTTTCTGGACGACGCTGGGATAGCGGAAGCGGTGCAGCTCGCGGCCGCCCTGCGCCCGCGCCAGCGAAGTGATCCAGGAGATGTCGAAGTTGTTCTCTTCCGGCACGGCAACGGCGCGGAGCTTGCCGGCGACGCCCAGGCGGCGGAACAGCTCCATCGAGCGGCCGTTGGTGATGTCCATCTTGGGATGCTGCGTGGTCGTGGGATTGCGCTCGACCAGCAGGCAGCGCACGCCGAACGAGGAGAGCGTGCGGGCCAGCGTCATGCCCACTGGCCCGCCGCCCGCGATCAAGACGGGGACGTTCTTCATGCCGGACCGCGGGCCTCCAGGCCCGCTCATGTTCTTCCTCATTGCTGGGAGCGCGCCACTCCGTGGCGCTCTTCATGGATCACACAGATGAGCGCCACTGGAGTGGCGCGCTCCCAGCCATGAGCGGGTCTGGAGACGCGCGGTCCGGCAAGAGTCACGCCCGCTTCGCCGCGGCTTCCTTCTCGGCCATCTTCTGCTTGAGCTGCTCGGGCGTGAGGCGGACGATGTGTTCGTTCTGGTGGCTGTAGATGTCGTACTTCTGGACATCGAGATCCTCGAGCACGATCTCGCGGTTGAGCACCTTCCGCTTCCAGGCGACGTGCTCGGCTTCGGCGGCGTGGAACTCGGGCATCACTTCTTTCGCGAACAGGTCCAGCGATTCGCAGATGTCCTGGTGGCTGGTCTTGCCGGCCTGGTTCAGCAGGATCACCTGGTCAACCCGGCTCTGCTGGAACTGGCGCAGCTTGCGGGCGATCGTCTCCGGCGAGCCGATCAGGCCCGATTCCAGCGCCTTCTTCTCCTCCGGCCCGCCCTTCCAGCTCTGGTACTCGCTCCAGAGATCGGAGGTGCCCGGCGCGGCGACGCCCTTCCGGCCATAGTAGGAGAGCGCGAAGATGAAGAAGGTCCAGCCAGCGGCCTTGGCCTCGGCCTCCGCGTCGGTAGGAGCGCACATGAAGCCCGACACCATCGCCACGTTGGGATTGCTGGGATAGTCGGTGAGCTTCTTCGAGTTGTTCAAAAGGTTGTTGTAGTACTTGTGCACCCAGGCGCGCGCGGCCTCGGGCGTGACGAAGGTGAAGCCCAGCGCACCCATGCCCCATTCGCCTGCCTTGCCGATGGTCTGGATGTTGGAGCAGGCGACCCAGAGCGGCGGATGCGGCTTCTGGTAGGGCTTGGGAATGACGTT
>DATHNU010000656.1:0-9774 GCA_035485695.1 Reyranella sp.
GGGCGACATGAAGGCCCTGCTCGACCTCGCGGGCGCCGAGAAGGCGATCGTCGCCGGCCTATCGCTGGGCGGCTACATGTCGCTCGCCTTCAATGCCAGCCATCCCGAGCGGGTGCGTGCGCTGATGCTGTTCGACACCGGCCCGGGCTTCAAGAAGGACGAGGCGCGCGCCAGGTGGAACGAGACGGCGCACCAGCGGGCAGCCACCTTCGACGCCAAGGGACTGGCGGCGCTCAATTCGTCGGACGAGGTCAAGCTCACGCGCCATCGCGATGCCACCGGCCTGGCCGGCGCCGCGCGCGGCATGCTGGCCCAGCAGAATGACCGGGTGATCCAGTCGCTCGACAAAGTCGCCGCGCCCACCCTCGTGCTGGTCGGCGCCAACGACACCAACTTCCTCGCCGCCACCGACTACATGGCGGCCAAGATCAAGTGGGCGACCAAGGTGGTCATCCCCGACGCGGGCCATGCCTCCAACCTGCATCAGCCCGCGCGTTTCAATCAGGCGGTCGAGGCATTCCTCGCCAAGCTGCCGGCAGTTTAAGGAGACGAACCATGGGCAAGCGAATCGCAGTCGTCGGCGTCGGCGCGTTGGGTGGCTATGTCGGCGGCAATCTCGCCCATGCCGGCGAGGACGTCACCCTGATCGATTTCTGGCCGGAGAACATCGAGACCATCCGCAAGCGCGGGCTCGAACTCGACGGCGTGACGCCGGAGGAGAAGTTCACCGTCACCAACGCCAAGACCATGCATCTCACCGAGATGGAAGCCCTGTCACGCCAGAAGCCGATCGACATCGCCTTCGTGTCGATGAAGTCCTACGACACCGAATGGGCGACGGCGCTGATCAAGCAGTACCTGGCGCCGGACGGCTTTGTCGTGTCGCTGCAGAACTGCCTGAACGAGGAGCGCATCGCGAGCGTCGTCGGCTGGGGCAAGACCGTCGGCATGGTGGCCTCGCTGATCTCGGTCGACATGTTCGAGCCCGCCCGCATCCGCCGCACCGTCGCCAAGGGCGGCGACAAGCACACCGTGTTCCGCGTCGGCGAGGTCCATGGCCGCATCACCAAGCGGGTCGAGGAGCTGCGCGACATGGTGGGGCGGATCGACAGCGCCAAGACCACGACCAATCTGTGGGGCGAGCGCTGGTCCAAGCTCTGCCAGAACGGCATGAAGAACGGCGTTTCGGCCGCCACCGGGCTGACCGGCTCCGACTGCGACCGCAACGACGCCATCCGCCGTTTCTCGATCAAGCTCGGCGGCGAGGCGGTGCGGGTCGGCCAGGCGCTCGGCTACCACATCGAGAAGATCGGCAAGCTGGAGCCTGAGACGCTGGCCAAGGCGTCGGAAGGCGACAAGGCGGCGCTCGAAGAGATCGAGACCATCCTACGGCCCGGTTCCAACACCAACCCCAACCCGCGCGCCGACATCCAGCGCCCGTCGATGGCCCAGGACATCCGCAAGGGCCGCCGCACCGAGATCGAGTTCATGAACGGCTACATCGCCGACCGCGGCACCTATATCGGCGTGCCGGCTCCGACCCATGCCAAGCTGACCGAGATCGTCAAGAAGGTGGAGCGCCAGGAAGTGAAGGCGGCGCCCGCGCTGCTCGGCGGCTGATGGAAAGACGGGGCGATAACGGCGCAGTCGAGTGCGAACGCGTCGCCGCTGCGACCACGCGTCTCGATGGCTAGAGGGGTCCGCCGAAATCGTCCATCGAGATCATAGCGGCGTGGGCATTGGCGGCCTCACTCGCGTCGAGGGCTTTTGCCTGAGCCGCCTTCTTCACATAGACGCTGTAGGCGTCCTGGTTCCCGATATAGACGCAGCCGCAGACCGTGGGATCGGCGTACGCCCAGGCGGGCTCCCCTTTGTAGGTTGTCTTCGCAAGTTTGTGCGGCGGCAGGCTCTTGAATATGGCCAGTTGAGCCGGCGTCTTCGGCGGCACTGCCCTGAAACCCGAGGACGACAGCAGGTTTTCCTTGGTTTCAGTCGGGCTCGTACAGGCCGTCAGGACAACAGACAGCCCCAGGACAGCGGGAATTGACCACAATGCATTCACCAGTCTCTCCCACAGCGCACCCGCTTGCGCCGGTGCTCCCGGCAAGCCAGTCCGCGAGCGTCAGTTGAGGTACATCCCGTAGGCGTCCGCGGCGTCCCAAGCGTCGCCCCAGTCGAGGTTCGCCATCGTCGCCGCCGGATTGTAGGGATCGGGGTCATTGTTGTCGTACATCTGGTTGACCCGGGTATCGATCATCTGCTGGGTCGCCTTCTTGATGTAGGCGTCGTAGGCAGTCTGACCGCCGATATAGAGGCAACCACAGACGTTGCGATCGGGGTAGACCCACACGTTCTTGCCCTTGAAGACCGTCTTCGAGAGGCGATGGGGCGGCAGGCTCCTGAACGAGGCGATCTGCTTCGGCGTCTGCAGAGGAAGCTGCCTGAAGCCCGCATCCGACAGCAAGTTGGCCTTGCTTTCCGGCTTGTAGTCACAGGCCAGCAGGGCAACGGCGAGCCCAAGAAGCGCGAGAATCGATGTGAACAACTTCACCACGGTCTCCCTGTTCAAGCAGCAGCCTCGACGTTCGCCGCGACCTTAAGGCTCAGGCCACATGCCGGCGTTCCAATCCGCCGAATCAGACGAGACCGTCAGGGTCGTCATGTCGAGCTGCCGCTGTTGGTTCAGCTTGTTCAAATAGGCGTCACGGGCGGCCTGGTTGCCGATATAGACGCAGCCGCAGATGGTCGGATCGGAATACACCCAGACAGTCTTGCCGTTGCGGGTCGTCTGCACCAGTTTGTGCGGCGGCAGGCTCTTCATCGACGCCTGCTGCGCCGGCGTCGTCGGTGGAACCGGCCTGAAGCCCGCCGATGACAGCATGTCCTCCTTGAATTTCGCGTTGGTCTCGCACGCAGCCACGGCGACACACAGCGCCGAAATGGCGAAAATCGACTTCCACAATTTCATCGTCATCCCCCACTCGAACCTTGGACGGCTGCCTCCGGACCTTACTCGATCCAAGGGCCAAAATCCCGAGTCAGCACGTCCCCCAAAAACCCCAATGTATCGGCGCTCAGGCGGCGGCCTTGAGCGCCGTCCGGGCATCCTGTTTGAGCATATCAGCCCCCTTCTCGGCTACCATGATCGTAGGGGCATTGGTATTGCCCGAGGGTACGGTCGGCATGATCGAGGCGTCTATGACCCGGAGTCCGGCGATACCGTGCACGCGCAGCCGGTCGTCCACCACCGCCATGGGGTCGCTGCCCATCTTGCAGGTGCCGACCACGTGATAGGTCGTCTGGCCGGTATGGCGGGCGAAGTCGAGCCATTCGTCGTAGGTGTTGATGTCCTTGCCCGGCTTGTTCTCGAAGGCGATGTACTTCGACATCGAGGGGTGCGAGACGATCTTGCGGGCGATCTGCATGCCCGCGACCGTGGCGTCGCGGTCGAGCTGGGCCGACAGAAAGTTCGGCCGGATCGCTGGTTCGACGCCGGGCGTCGCCGACTTGATATGGATCGAGCCGCGTGAATCGGGCCGGCACTGGCCGATCACCACCGTCATGCCGGGCTCGCGTTCGAGCAGCCGCTTCTGCGCCGTGTCGTAGCTGGCATGGGCCATGTGGAACTGCATGTCGGGGCTTTCGAGGCCCGGCCGCGTGCGCACGAAGCCGTAGACGACGCCGGCGGTCAGAGCCAGCGCGCCGCGTCCGGTAGAATAGTACTTGATGACCTCCTTCACCAGGCTGAGCCCGCGAGTCTGCTCGTTCAAGGTGATCGGCAGCTTGACCCGCCAGTTCATGCGCGGCGCGAAGTGGTCGCCGTAATTCTCGCCGACGCCTTTCAGCTCGTGCTTCACCTCGATGCCGTGCTGGCGCAGCAGCTCGGGCTGGCCGATGCCGGAATGCTCCAGCACGCCGGGTGACTGCACCGAGCCGCACGACACGATGACCTCGCGATTGACCCGCGCCTCGCGCGCCTGGCCGTGCACACTGTAGGCAACGCCCACCGCGCGCTTGCCCTCGAGGACGACCTTGCCCACCAGAGCATCGGTTTCGATCCGGAGATTCGGGCGATTGCGAATCGGGTCGAGGAAGGCGCGCGCGGTCGACTGGCGTTTGCCGTTCTTCATGGTGACCTGGTAGTAGCCGAAGCCTTCCTGGTCGCCGTTGTTGTAGTCCTTGTTCTTCGGGTAGCCGTTTGCCGCCGCGGCATCGATGAAGGCATCGCACAGCTCGTGGGTATCGCACATGTCGGCGACATTCAGCGGGCCACCCTTGCCGCGGCTGTCGTCACCGCCGCGTTCGAAATTCTCCGACTTCTTGAAGTAGGGCAGGACCTGCGAATAGGACCAGCCGCGATTGCCGAGCTGACCCCAGGTGTCGTAGTCGAGTGGCTGACCACGCACATAGAGCATGCCGTTGATCGAGCTTGAGCCGCCCAAAGTGCGGCCGCGCGGACAGGGGATGCGCCTGCCGGCCACGCTCTCCTCGGCCTCCATCTCGAAATTCCAGTTGAAGGACTTGTGGTTGAGCAGCCTGGTGAAGCCGGCGGGAATGTCGATCCACATCGACTTGTCACGCGGCCCGGCCTCGAGCAGCAGCACCTTGACGCCTGGATCCTCGGTCAGCCGGTTGGCCAGCACGCAGCCCGCCGAACCGCCACCTACGATGACATAATCCCATTCCGCCATGACGCTTCGTTCCTCCCTGCTGGAAAGCACTCTAACGCAGATGGCAGGAAACGTGATGCCCGGGAGCGATTTCGCGCAGCGGAGGTGATTCGACCTTGCAGCGCGGGATGACGTAGGGGCAGCGGGTGTGGAAGTGGCAGCCCGGGGGCGGCTTCATCGGGCTCGGCACGTCGCCCTGCAGCACCCGTTTCTGGCGCCGGATGGCGGGGTCCGGCACCGGCACGGCCGACAGCAGGGCCTCGGTATAGGGATGCTGGGCGCGGGTGAAGATCGAGCGCGTGTCGGCATGTTCGACGATGCGGCCCAAATACATCACGGCGATGTGGTGGCTGATATGCTCCACCACCGCGAGATTGTGCGAGATGAATAGATAGGAGAGCTGCCGCTCCCGCTGCAGGTCCTGCAGGAGGTTGATGACCTGCGCCTGGATCGAGACGTCGAGCGCCGATACCGGCTCGTCGCCCACGATCAGCTTCGGGCCCAGCGCGAGGGCGCGGGCGATGCCGATCCGCTGGCGCTGGCCGCCCGAGAACTGGTGCGGATAGTTGGCCATCTGGGCGGGCCTGAGCCCTACGCGCGCAAACAGCGCCGCGACCTGCTCGCCGCGTTCCTTGCGATTGGCCACGCCATGGACCAGCAGCGGCTCGCCCACGATGTCGCCCGCGGTCATGCGCGGATTGAGCGAGGAGAACGGATCCTGGAAGATGATCTGCATCTGCCGGCGGTAGGGCCGCAGGTCCGACTTGGAGAGATGCGTGATGTCGGTGCCGCCCACCTCGATCGACCCCGAGGTCGGCTCGATCAGGCGCAGCACGGCCCGTCCGGCCGTGGTCTTGCCGCAGCCGCTCTCGCCCACCAACCCCAGGGTCTCGCCGACGCCGATGGCGAAGCTGATGCCGTCGACCGCATAGACCTGGCCGACCGTGCGACGCAGCACGCCCTTTTTCACTGGGAAGTGCTTCTTGAGGTCCTTGATCTCCAGGACAGGCTGGTTGGCGCCGGCGATCATGCGGCCATCTCATGCGCTGGGGGCGCGCCACTCCAGTGGCGCGATCTTCGCCGGCCGAGACAGATGATGCGCGACACAAGGCGAAGGTTACTTCGCCTGAGGAGTCGCGCGCCCCCAGCATATGAACGTGCGTCAACCATCGCTGTGCCAACAGGCGGCCCAATGGGCTGGCCGTTTCTGTTCGTAGACCGGCCGCTCGCGCCGGCAGAGATCGTCGGCGCGGCTGCAGCGCGGTGCGAAGGCGCAACCCTCCGGCAGGGCAAACAGCGGCGGCACCATGCCGGGAATCTCCTGCAGGCGGTCGGTGGCGTTCCTGGCCTCGCCACGTAGCAGGTCGAGTCGCGGGATCGAGGCTAACAGGCCCACCGTGTAGGGATGCATTGGCCGGGCGAACAGCTCGCCCACGTCGGCCTCCTCGACCTTGCGGCCGGCATACATGACGATGACCCGCCGCGCCGTCTCGGCGACCACGCCGAGGTCGTGGGTGATCAGGATCACCGCGGCGCTGAACTCGCGCTGCAGCTCGATGATCAGCTCGAGAATCTGGGCCTGGATGGTTACGTCGAGCGCCGTCGTCGGCTCATCGGCGATCAGGACCTTGGGATTGCAGGCAAGCGCCATGGCGATCATGGCACGCTGGCGCATGCCGCCCGAGAGCTGGTGCGGATATTCCTTGGCGCGCTGGGCAGGCTCGGGGATGCGCACCAGATCGAGCATCTCCACGGCGCGCTTGAGCGCGGCCTTGCGATCCATGTCGCGGTGCAGGATCAAGGCCTCGGAGATCTGCTTGCCGATGGTCATCACCGGGTTGAGCGAGGTCATCGGTTCCTGGAAGATCATCGAGATGTCGTTGCCGCGTATCCGGCGCATCTCTTCTTCGCTGATCTTGAGGAGGTCGCGGCCGCCCAGCTTCACCGTACCGGAGACGATGCGGCCCGGCGGGTCGGGGATGAGGCGCATCAACGACAGCGCCGTCATGCTCTTGCCGCAGCCCGATTCACCCACGATCGCCAGCGTCTCGCCGGCAGCGACCTGGAACTCGACATTGTCGACCGCCTTGACGATGCCTTGCCGCGTGTAGAACCACGTGCCGAGGTCCTTGACCTCGAGAAGCGCGCTCATGAACGCTGCCCTCAGGACCGTTGGCGCGGGTCGAGAATATCGCGCAAGGCGTCACCCAAAAGGTTGGTGCCGAAGACGGTGAGGCTGATGGCGACGCCGGGGAAGATCACCAGCCAGGGCGCGGTGCGTACGTACTCGGCGGCCGACTCTGACAGCATGCGGCCCCATGACGGATAGGGCTCGGGAATGCCGAGACCGAGGAAGGAGAGCGAGGCCTCGACCAGGATGGCCGAGCCGAGCTGGGCCGTTCCCAGCACGATCAGCGGCGCCAGGGTGTTGGGCAGCACGTGGCGCATGGCGATGCGCACCTCGCCCATGCCGACGGCGCGCGCCGCCTCGACGAAGGGCTGTTCGCGAAGCGAGAGGGTGCTCGACCGCACGACGCGGGCCACTGTCGGCACCAGCGGGATGGCGATGGCGATGATGGTGTTCTGCAGCGAAGGGCCCAGCGCCGCCGCCATGACCAGCGCCATGACGAGCAGCGGCAACGACTGCATGATGTCCATCAGGCGCTGGGTGATGAGATCGACGGTGCCGCCAAGATAGCCGCTCATCAGGCCGATCGACACGCCCAGGATGCCGCCCGTCAGGGTGGCGCCGAGGCCGACAGCGAGCGAAATGCGCGCGCCGAACACGATGCGGCTGAACATGTCGCGGCCCATGAAGTCGGCGCCCAGCCAGAACACGCCGCCCGGCCGCGCCAGCGAGGCCTTGGCATCGGTCGTCGTCGGATCCATTGGCGCGATAAGAGGAGCGAAGATGGCGGTCAGCACGAAGACCAGAACGATCACAGCGCCCACCGCGCCCAGCGGGTAGCGCCGCGCAAAGAAGAGGATGCGGCTCCACCATCCGGTGACATTGGCGCCGGCGCGAGCCAGTTCAGCGTCGTGATTGATGACGGCCATGGGCGCCTCAGTCGGCGAACTTGATGCGGGGGTCGAGGGCCATGTAGGCCATGTCGACCAGGAAATTGACCGTGACCACCACGAAGGCGATCAGCATCACGAGGTTCTGCACGATCGGATAGTCGCGCCAGCGGATCGCCTCGACCAGGAAGCGGGCGACGCCCGGGATGTTGAACACGGTTTCGGTGACGATCAGGCCACCGACCAGGAAGGCCGCCTCGATGCCGATGACCGTGACAACGGGCAAAAGGGCGTTGCGCAGCGCATGGTCGTAGTTCACCGACATCTGCGAGGCGCCCTTCGAGCGCGCCGTACGGATATAGTCCTGGCGCATGACCTCGAGCATGGACGATCGCGTCAGACGCATGATCAGCGCCGAGCTGCGGAAACCGACCACGGCCGCCGGGATGGCCAGCAGGCCAAACTCCTGCAGCAGGCCGCGCGGCTCGTTGCTATAGATCGGAATCGTGCCGAACCAGTTGACGGCCGCCATCAGCACCAGGAGCCCGAGCCAGAACGAGGGCAACGACAGGCCGCTAAGACTGAGCACGCGCAGGAAGTAGTCGAGCGGCGTGTTCTGCCGCACCGCGCTGATAACGCCGAACGGCACGCCGATGATGATGGCGAAGAACAGCGCCATGCCAGCCAGCTTGGCGCTGATCGGGATGCGCGGCGCGATCTCCTCGATGGCCGGCCGTTCCGAGACATAGGCGAAGCCGAGATCACCGCGCGACAGGCCGCCGATCCATTGGCCGTATTGCTCGATGATCGGCAGGTCGAGGCCGAGCTCGTGCGTGATCTTGGCCTTCTCCTTGGAATCGGCGATGCCCGCGGCATCGACCAGGATGTCGGCGATGTTGCCCGGCACCAGGCGCAACATCACGAAGATCAGGATCGACATCCCGAACAACGTCAGGACCATCAACAACAAGCGTCGGACGAGGTAGGCGCCCATTAGTCCCTCCGCCTCAGCAGCTCTTGGTCCTCTCCGCCGCGAAGCGGGGGAGAGGAAGGGGATCCATTGCGAAGCAATGGGGCAGGTGAGGTGGTGTCGACGCAGGATGAAATGGTTCCACTGCCGGCGCAGTCCACCTCACCCTCCCCGCGCTACGCGCGGGTCCCCTCCCTCTCCCCTCGCTGACGCGGGCGGAGAGGCCTTCTGAGGAAGCGGGCGGGTGGCGGTGCAAGGCTTCTACCGGTCGAGCCAGACGTCTTCGAAACGCCAGCCGTTGTAGATGCTGTTGGTCTGCAGCACGAGACCCTTGAGCTGCGGCGTCCAGCAAGTGTTGGCGACATTGTAGCCCAGGATCGGTCGCGCGGCGTCGTCGGCCAATTTCTTCTCGATCTCCCATACGAGCTTCTTGCGCTTTTGCAGGTCGACCTCGGCGGACTGCTGCTCGATCAGCTTGTCGACCTCGGGATTCTTGTAGCTCGTGTAGTTGCGGTCCGACGTCGAGTAGTAATTCTCGTAGAAATTGACGTCGGGATCGTCGATGCCCACGCCGGTGAGGTTCATGCCGACCTGGTAGTCCTTGCGCTGGATCTTGGTGTACCAGACGGTGGTGTCGATCGGGTCGAGCTCGCCCTCGATGTAGATCTTCTTGAGCTGGTCGATCAGGATCACGGCCGGGTCGCGATAGATTGCGATGTTGCGAGTCGCCACTTTGATCTTGAGCGGCTTCTCCGGACCGTAGCCCAGGCCCTCCATGATCTTGCGCGCCTCGGCGCGGTTCTTCTCGACCTCGGGCGAATGGCCCAGCAGGCTCGGCAGCATTTCCTTGGGCATGCCCCAGAACCCGGCCGGCGGCGGCAGCATGACCGCGCCGTCGAGGTCGTTGCCCTGGCTCAGGATGTCGGCGAAGGCCCGGTTGTCGAGCGCCAGCACCATGGCGTGCCGGATCTGCGAATTGTCGAACGGCGGCTTGTCGCGGTTGACCAGGATGTTGGAATTGACGTTGGTCGGGCGTGCCTCGCACACCGCATCGGGCTTCTGCGCCTTGACGTCCTTGAGCAGCGGGAAGGTCACGTCCGAATCGAACGTCATGTC
>DATHNU010000657.1:0-3631 GCA_035485695.1 Reyranella sp.
CTGGCGTTGCGGCAGGCGCCAGCAGGCGCGGACCGCGCTGCTCGGCCATGCGACGGGGGCCGAGGTCGACGACATCGCCCAGGCGCTGCGCCAAGGCCTTCGCCCGCTCGGCGGCCGGCAGGCGTGCCTGGCCGGCGGCAACGCTGGCCAAGGTGAGCGACAGGATGCGCTCGGGATGGTCGGCCGCGAAGGATGCAGCGATCAGCGTGCCGAGCGAATGGCCGAGCAGGTGGCAGGCCGGGATGCCCAGGGCATCGAGCATCGCTGCGAGCGCCGTCGCGTAGTCGGCTGCCTTGGGTGATTCGGGCGCGAGACAGGGCGAGCCGCCGTATCCCGGCGCATCCCAGGCGATGACCCGCAGCCGATCCGAGAGGCCGGCGAGCTGATCGTCGAAGGCGCGCGCGGCCGAACCGATGCCATGCAGCAGGACGAGCGGCGTTCCCGCGCCCGCCTCGCTGTAGGTGAAAACGGAGCCCCCGCCCTCGATCCGGCGGGAGGCCCCGGGACTTGTCGTCATGCCGCCTCGAAGGTGACCGATTCAGGCGCGCCCGAGCCCACCACCATGCTGAACTTCGCGTCGGCGACGCCGTCGTTGCGGAAATAGTGCGGACGGCCGGCCGGATTGAACAGCAGGTCACGCGCGCCCAGGCGACGCTCGACGACCTCGCCATCCTGCACCCAGCCGGCGGTGATGGCCCCATCCAGCACGAAGTAGACGTCCTCGACGTCGCGGACGTACGGCTTGACGGCGACGCCCTTCGGCTGATGGATCATGTCCATGCGGTAGCCGTGTGCCGGTGCGCCGCCTTCGCCGACATAGGCGAGGCGTGCGAAGCCGGCCTTGTCCCAGACTGGCGTACGGTCGCGATAGCGCACCACATGCTTGGCCAGCTCCTGGTGCCGCCGGTCGGTGCTGTCGGGCGAGAACAGGTGGATCTTCTCGGGGCCCGGAGCGCCGAAGCGCCGCGCCAGTTCGAGGTCCTTGTCCTTGGGATGGCAGACATGGACCGGCATTTCGGGCGTGCCGCTGCCGACCGTGATCTGCATCAGGACCGGCTCGACGCCGTCGTTGCGGAAGCCGTGCGGACGGCCGCTCTTGTTGAGCAGCAGGTCGCCGGGCCCGAGCTTTACTTCGACCACCTCGTCGCCCCACACCGTGCCCACGGTCAGGACGCCCTGCAGGATGAAGAAATGCTCGACGACCTCGTGGGCGTGCGAGCCCGCGAACTTGCCGACGGGCTGATTGACCAGGCTGAAGGTGAAGTGCTCGGCCTTGAGCGTGGTGGGATCGTTCGACTTGGGCGAACCGCCGGCGCCGACATAGCGCAGCTGGGCGCGCAGCAGGTCGGGGAAGCCCCGGCTGGCGGGAAAGGCGTCCCAATCGAATGTCTTTTCGGTGAACAGGCCGGTATAGGCGCGCATCTCGCTCGCGAGGGCGCTGGGCTGCTGGGTCAGGCTGCTATCTGGCATGGCACGTTCCTCCAACTTGAATGGAAACCGGGTGACTTGATCGGCTGCTGACTTCTCAAGCATGCACGCTCTCCCTCGCCTTGAGGCGTTTGGTCGGGGCGGCCGGTGTTTCCGCCGTTGCGCCGCGGCAGAGCCATTGTGAGATTTCGACGGCCGCCTCGATGACCGCGTCCTTGAGCTCGCCATGCATGTCCTGCTCATCGATATGGGCATTCACCGCCGTGACGTTGATGGCCGCCACGATGCGGCCGGCGCCGTCGCGCACGGGAGCGGCGATCGAGCTGACGCCGGCTTCGAAGAAGGCCTGGCTGACGGCGTAGCCCTGGACCCGGTCCTGCGCCAAAATCGCCTTCAGCGCCTTGACCGTCGTCGGCGTCTGCTTGGTGAAGCGTTCCAGCGGCTGGTCGCGGAACAGCCGCTCCAACTCCTTATCTGAAAGCTCGAAGATCGTCATGCGGCCCATGATCGTAGCGTGAACCGGAAAACGCGTGCCGATATTGACACTGCTGGCGATCGTGCTGCGAGCAGGAAAGCGCAGGACATAGATGATCTCGCGGCCGTCGCGGATCGCCATGTGGGCCGACAGGGCCGTGCGGTCGCGCAGCCGCTGCAGGATCGGCTGGGCCACCTCGACCATATCGAGGGAGGCCAGATACTCGAAGCCGCGGCTGAGCAGCGCCGGGCCCAGGCTGAAGTGACGCTTGTCTTCCTCGCAGCGCAGATAATCCATCGACAGCAGCGTCTGCAGCAGGCGAAAGACCTTGGTGCGCGGCAGTGACAGCCTCTTGGCAATTTCGGGCGCGGTGAAGCTGCGCTGGGCGCCGCTGAACAACGACAGGATGCCCAGCCCCTGCGCCAGCGCGGGGACGATGTACTTGTTGTCGGGAGGAAGCGGATCGCTTGCCATTTCAGAGTCCCAGGAACCTGTCCATCAATTGAAGACGAAGCCGCCGTTGACGGGCAGCAGTTGGCCGGTGACGAAACCCGCGCCCTGGCCCAGCAGAAAGACGACGGCGCCGGTCACGTCGTCGGGAAGCTGGGCGCGTTGCATGGCGCGGCCCGAAACGTAGAGCTGCCGGCGCTCCTCGGGCACATATTCGGTTGCCTCGACCAGCACGAGGCCGGGCGCGATGGCGTTGACAGCGATGCCGTCGGGCCCAAGCTCGCGGGCCAGCGAGCGGGTCATCGAGATCACCGCGCCCTTGCTGGAAACATAATGCAGCAGGCGCGGCGCGCCCCACAGCGCGGTGTCCGACGCCAGGTTGACGATGCGGCCGCCCAATCGGGAGCGGCGCAGCAGCGGCGCCATCGCCTTGGTCATCAGCCATGTGCCGCGGACATTGACCGACATCACCTTGTCCCAGGTTTTGATGTCGATCTCTTCGAAGGTCTTGCCGCCGATACCCGTGGCGATCGCGGCGTTGTTCACCAGACCGTCGATATGGTTGTACTGGGCGCCGACCTTGGCCGAGAACGCCTCGATAGAGTCAGGGTCGCCGAGATCGACCGGAAAGAAGGCGGCCTTCGCGCCTGCTCGCCGCAGCAAATCGACCGTGGCCTCGCCCCACTCCACCTGCACGTCGGCGACGACGATCGTTTCCGCCGCCGCCGCGGCACAGGCCTCGGCAAAGGCGCGTCCAAGGCCGCGCCCGGCGCCGGTGATGAGGATCGTGCGGCCCTGCAGGCTCATATGTTGAGCCGTGCCCGCGCGGGCAGATAGTGCAGGACACGCGTCTCGATGGCGACGACAATGCCATAGAGGACGATGCCGATCAGGGTGAGCAGGATGATGGTGACGAACACCTTGGCGGTGTCGCCCGAACCTTCGGCAAAGGCCAGCAGATAGCCCAGCCCGGTATTGCCGCCGACTAGCTCGCCCACCAGCACGCCGATGACCGCCAGAGTGGCCGCGATGCGAAGACCGGCGAACAGCGGCGGCATGGCGGCGGGGAACTCGATCTTCCAGAAGACTTGCAGGCGGTTGGCGGTGAAGGACTTGGCCAGCCGCACGACATCGGGGTCGAGCGCCCGCACCGCGCCCAAAACGTTGATCATGATGGGGAAGAACACGATCAGCACGCAGACCAGGATCTTCGGGTACACCGTGTAACCGAACCAGATGATGAAGAGCGGCGCGAAGGCCACCTTGGGCGCGATCTGC
>DATHNU010000658.1:0-2824 GCA_035485695.1 Reyranella sp.
CCAGGTCAACGGCTGGCGCGGCGAAACCGACACCCTGGAGCAGATACGGAAGCGTGTGGAGCATGACCTTTTCTACATCGAGCATTGGTCGATCGCCCTCGACCTCCAGATCATTGCGCGCACCATCTTCGGCGGGTTCACTGGCCGCAACGCCTTCTGACGCCCGGCAGCGGCCGGCGCGCTGCCTCTGGCTGACGCTGGCCGATCCCGAACCCCGCCACAACGGCCAGTACGTCTATTCCGGCGGATTGATCGATGCGGTCGCCGAGGCGGGCAGCAATGTCGAGGTCCTGGGCCTGGGCCGCTCCGAGCAGGCCCAGACCGGCTATCAGCGCGCCCGCCAGGTCGTCTGGTGGCTGCCCTCCGACGTGCCCCACTCGCACTGGGCCAGTCTCGCCTCGAGCCTGCCGCACGTTGCCTACCGGTGCCGCACGACCGGCATGCAGGGCATCCTCGGCAAGTTGCTCAAACGGGACGCCTGGGACGGCATCGTGTTCGACGGCATATCGACGGGCTGGGCGCTGCAACAGGTGCTCGACCACTATGCCGGCCGCGGTGACCGGCCACGCCTGATCTATATCTCGCACAATCACGAGGAAAGCCTGCGCTCCCAGATCGCCGAGAGTCAGCCGCTGTTTCTCAAGCGCCAGGCCATTCGTCTCGATGCTCTCAAAGTATCGCGCCTGGAACGTGAGCTCGTCGACGCCGTCGACTTCGTGACGGCGATCACGCAAGAGGATCTTGCACTCTATCGGGCCCGCAATTGCGACAAGCCCATGGATGTCCTGACGCCCGGCTATTGCGGCCGGCGGCTCGATGAACGGCGCATTTCGGGGGCGCTGCCACGCCGCGCCGTGATCGTCGGCAGCTTCGACTGGATCGCCAAGCGCATGAACCTCGCCGAGTTCGTCGACGCCGCCGACCCGATGTTCGCCGACGCCGGCGCCGAGCTGCAGGCGGTCGGCAGCGCCGAAGAGAGCTTCCTCGAGCAGCTCCGCCAAAGGACAGTGGCCACCCGATTCACCGGCACGGTTCCCGACATAGAGCCCTACCTGGACGACGCGCGGATCGCGATCGTGCCCGAACGCAACGGCGGAGGCTTCAAGCTCAAAGTCCTGGAATACGTCTTCAATCGCGTCCCCGTCTTCGCGCTGACGGGCTCGTTCGCCGGCGTACCGCTCAGCCATAACGACAGCGTCATGCTCTATCCCGACCATGCCGCCCTGGCGCACGGCGTGCTCGAGGCAATCGACGACATCGACCGGCTCAACCGCCTTCAGGAACGTGCCTTCGACGCCTGCAGCGATCGCTTCGACTGGTCAAGTCGCGGCCGGCAGATCGTGGCGGCGATCGCGGCCTCATGACAGGGAGGATTCGATGGATCGGCAACGGCGTGGTTTCGTGCGCGGCGCCTCGGCGCTGGCGCTGATTTCGGGTTCGTCCGCTGCCCTCGCCCAGCAGAAGCCGCCAGGCCTGGCCCCGCCGCAGGTCGGCGCGTCCGCCAGCCCGGCGGATATGCGTTCCAAATCCGGCATGGTGAAGCCGACCTCGCGCGCGGAGCTCCAGGCCGTCCTGCAGGCGGCGGCGGACGCGCAGACCATCGCGGTGCTCGACCCGACAACCGACGTTTCCGTCGACAGGACTGTCGAGGTGGTGCAGGGCATTTCGACCAGTCAGCTCTGGGGCGTCATCGGCAACGGCGCGAAGATCCGCTCGACTATCCAGGACGGGACGCCGGTTCTCAAGTACAGGGTCGTTGTCCGTGATCCCAAGAACGGCACGAGCTGTCGGGGCCTCATGATCGACACCCTCGACATTGTCGGCTCACTGAAGGACGGCCCCGGCCTGATGCTCCACGCGCCGTCCAGCATGGGCGCCATCTACCGGGCGACGCTGCGTGACAACGCGACCTCGTTGTCGGGCGGCCTGGGCGCGCTCCATATCAAGGGTGCCGTGTTCGAGCTACTGGTCGCCGGCCATGCGTCGGAGAACAACAAGCAGCACGGCGTCGCCATCGAACATGAGGACGGGGCGGTCGTTTCCAACTGCATGATGCACGCCCTGAACAGCAGTCGGAACGGCAAGGCCGGCCTCTATACGCTGTCGAACTCCGTCGATGTCGTGCAGGGGTCGTTCGTGAACAACGGCGACTCGGGCATAAATGCCCCCACAGGCATCCGATCGATAGCCTTCATCAACGGCGAGAACACCGGCCAGTTCGTGATCCGTGTCGGCGGCTTTGCGAACCTGCACAATTGCGAAGCGTCGACCGACGGCAAAACCATTCAGCACGACCGCGAGACCGGCAAGCCTGTGGGCCGACCGACCGAAGCCCTCGTGGACTACTATGCCTTCCATCAATACTCGGACGACCTCAAGATGACCGGATCGTGCCAGATCACGCCCTATGGCGGCGCCACCGGTTATCTCGCCCGCATCAAGCAGGCGTCCGGCTCCTCGAACGTCTGGCTCGAACCCTGGATGGACAGGAAATCGGTCAAGCGAGCCGCAGAGACCGATACACTGCCGGCCATCCGGCAGGTGATGACAAACTAGAAACTGCCGCGGCTGCGGCCGACCGCCTTGCCGAAGGTGGCTTCAAAGCGATCGGCGACGTTCGAGATGCTGAAGGCATTTTCCGCGTAGGCACGACCGGCGGCACCGAACCTGGCACTGGTCTGCGACGCGCCTCGCAGGCGATTGGCGGCGGCGACGAAGGCCTGCCGGTCCCCGGCGGGGACACAAAGCCCGGCGGCAGCCTCCTCGACCAGCCGCACCGAAAGATTGCTGGGCGGCGCGGACAAGAGGATCGGACGGCCGCCGC
>DATHNU010000659.1:0-3186 GCA_035485695.1 Reyranella sp.
CTGTGAGCTGGAATCCGAGAAGATGCGGCGCATCATGCCGCCGTCGCGGTCGATCTCGGCTTCGATGGTCGGCCGTTCGATGGTGATGGAGGTCGGCAGCAGCATGCCCTGGAAGACGCTGCGCGGATCGAAGGTGAGCGCAGCCTTGGGCGCCGTGGCGATCACCTGGTGCTGGCCATTGGTGAACCGCAGACCGGTAAAGACCAGCCGCATCGGCTCGCCGAGCCCGCCCCATTCCAGCGAGATGCGGTCGGCATCGGGCGTGATGTCGTTGCCGGGCACGTCCGCCGCCTCGGCGATTCGCGTCTTCAGGAAGTCGAGGTCGACCGGGCCGGCCATCAAGCGGAGCCCAGCCACCACCAAGATCACGGCCAGGGCGAGGCAGACACCGCCCACTACGCGTGCACACACCCGATAAGTTCGCTTGACCAAGGCCGATACTTCCAACTTCATGACAATGGCGGCGCGCTTGGGCGAGCGTGACGCCAGATTTCAACAACTTACCCGACCCACGCATCGCATGTCTTGGCTTTCGACCGCTCACCTGCCGCGACCGCACGACCCGGAGCGGCGGGACGTTGCGTGGACACGATGGAACGAGCAGGCGACGCGACCCGGCGATCCTAGCGAGGCGGCGCTGCTCGATGCCCTGTTCGGCAACAGCCCGTATTTGACCGAAACGGCCCTACAGAACCCGGTTTTTATGACCGATCTATGGCGCCGCGGGCCCGATGCCATTGGCTCAGACCTCGCCACCAAGCTCGAGGCGCTGCGCGCCGCCGCGCGCGCAGGCGCGGCGCCCGCCGCGGTGGCGACGAGCCTGCGCCAGCTCAAGCGCCGCCTGGCGCTCAATGTCGCCGTCGCCGACATCGCCGGCGTCTGGCCGCTCGCCAAGGTGACCGGCGCGTTGAGCGCCTTCGCCTCGGGCTGCCTGGGCGCCCTCACCGATTCGATCCTGCTGCAGCTTGCGCGCGACGGGCAGCTCGCCATCGGCGGCGACCCTGAGGCGGCCGCACTCACGGTGCTCGGCATGGGCAAGCTGGGCGCCGGCGAGCTCAACTATTCGAGCGACATCGACCTCATCCTTCTCTACGACCGCGACGCCCCGGCGCTCGCCGGCAACGAGCAGTTGTCGCGGCATTTCGTGCGCGGCGCGCGGATGCTGGTGCAACTCATGTCGGAGACATCGGCCGACGGCTACATCTTCCGCACCGACCTAAGGCTGCGTCCCGACCCGGGCTCGACGCCATTGGCCATGTCGGTGCAGGCGGCCGAGCTCTATTACGAGAGTGTCGGGCAGAACTGGGAACGCGCCGCCATGATCAAGGCGCACCCGGTGGCCGGCACTCGTGCCGTCGGCGAGGCCTTCCTGGCCGACCTGACGCCTTATATCTGGCGCAAGCACCTCGACTTCGCGGCCATCCACGACATCCATTCGATCAAGCGCCAGATCGACGCCCATCGCGGCGGCGGCGCGGTCAAGGTGCTGGGCCACAACGTCAAGCTGGGACGCGGCGGCATCCGCGAGATCGAGTTCTTCGCCCAGACCCAGCAGCTCATCTTCGGCGGCCGCAATCCCTCGCTCCGCCTGCGCGCTACCTGTAACGCGCTGCGCGCGCTGGCCGCCGCGGGCCACGTGGCGCCGGCGGCCGCGGACGAGCTGATCGAGGCGTACGGCTTCCTGCGCCGGGTCGAGCATCGCCTGCAGATGGTCCATGACCGTCAGACCCACAGCCTGCCCAACGATGAAGCGGGCGTGGCGGCGATCGCCACCTTCCTGGGCTACGCCGATTCCAGATCCTTCCAGAGGGACCTGCTCGACCACCTGCATTGCGTGGAAGGCCATTACGCCAGGCTGTTCGAGGAAGCGCCCAGTCTCGCCGGCCCCGGCGGCAACCTGGTGTTCACCGGCACCGACGACGATCCCGGCACGCTCGAGACTTTGGCAACCCTGGGCTTTCGCGACCCCTCGGCGGCGGCGGGCATCGTGCGGCGCTGGCACCACGGCCGCTACCGCGCCACCGCGACGGCGCGCGCCCGCGAGCTCCTGACCGAGCTGATGCCCGGCCTGCTGAAGGCGCTGGCCTCGACCGCCGCGCCCGACCAGGCACTGCTGAACTTCGATCTCTTCCTCGGCAACCTGCCGGCGGGCATCCAGCTCTTCTCCCTGTTCAAGGCCAACCCGGCGCTGCTCGAGCTGGTCGCGGCGATCATGGGCAGCGCGCCGGGGCTTGCCGCCCATCTCGCGCGCCGCACGCTCCTGCTCGATTCGGTGCTGTCGCCCGCCTTCTACCATCCGCTGCCCGCGGCGCCGGAAATGGCGGCCGATCTCGCGGCGCAACTGGCCAAGGTCGATCACGAGCAGGACATCCTCGACCTGGCGCGACGCTGGGCCAACGACCGGCGCTTCCAGGTGGGCGTCCAGCAGCTCAAGGCGATCGTGCAGCCGGCCGAGGCGGGCCTCGCCTATTCCGACATCGCCGCCGCCACGATCTCCGCGCTGTGTGATCGGGTCGAGCAGCGCTTTGCCGACACTCATGGCGGCTTCCGCGGCCAGCGCCTGGCCGTGCTCGGCATGGGCAAGCTCGGCAGCCGCGAAATGTCGGCGACGTCCGACCTCGACTTGATCTTCATTTATGACATCCCGCCCGGCCTCGAGACGTCGGATGGGCGGCAGCCGCTGCCGCCCACCCAGTACTATACGCGGCTCAGCGCCAAGATCGTGACGGCGCTCACCGCCCACACCAACGAGGGCGGGCTCTACGAGGTCGACATGCGGCTGCGCCCCTCCGGCCGTGCCGGGCCGCTGGCCAATTCGCTCGAGGGTTTCGAGAGCTATCATGCGCAGTCGGCCTGGACATGGGAGCAGATGGCTCTCACGCGCGCGCGGGTGATCCACGGACCGCCCGGCCTGGCCGAGCGGCTGTCGGACATCGTCAAGACCACGCTCTGCCGGCCGCGCGATCCCGAGGCGCTGGTGCGCGACGTGGCCGACATGCGCGACCGCATCGCCCGCCACATGCCGGCCAAGAGCCCGTGGGACTTCAAGCACCTGCCCGGCGGGCTGTTCGATATCGACTTCGTGGCCCAGTACCTGGCGCTGCGCCACGCCACCGGGCGACCCGACCTGCTCGATCCGCATCCTGCCGAGATGCTGCGCCGCACGGCCGCAGCCGGCCTTCTGGC
>DATHNU010000660.1:0-5251 GCA_035485695.1 Reyranella sp.
CAGGGCTCGCCTCGGACAGGTAGTAGCTGAAATTGTAGGTCGTGCCCGATCCGTCCGAGCGATGGACGATGGCGATCGCTTGGGCAGGCAGCTTGGCGCTGGGGTTGAGCTTGGCGATGGCGGGGTCGTCCCACTTCTTGACCTCGCCCAGGAAGATCTTGGCCAGCGTCGGACCGTCGATCACCAGGTCGCCCGGCTTGACGCCGTCGATGTTCACGACCGGCACGATGCCGCCCATGACCATGGGAAACTGGGCCAGGCCGGATTCGTCGAGCTCCTTGCCCGGCAGCGGCGCGTCGGAGGCGCCGAAGGTCACGGTCTTGGCCTTGATCTGCTTGATGCCGCCGCCCGAGCCGATCGACTGGTAGTTGAGGCCGACGCCGGTCTCTTTCTTGTAGGCGTCTGCCCACTTGGCATAGACCGGATAGGGGAACGTGGCGCCGGCGCCCGACAGGTCAGCGGCCTGCGCCGCCAGCGACGAGAAGGCGAGCGCGGCGGTCGCCAGGGTAATCTTTGCGAAATTCATAGGGGTCCTCCTTCGTGAAATCCCGAAGCGTCCCCTCCCTAGGAGCCGCAGGTCACTGTCCTATTACGATGATGTGACAGTGCGATGACACCTGGCGCCCGCCCTGAGGATGATCGCGTGGAAGCCGCCAAGTCCTTGAAATGATGGGGAGAAAAAACACTGGTCGCCGAAACGTTGGCCACCGCTCGCCGGTATCCACGGTTGCGGCGGAGCCGGCGGACCCATTCCGGCAATTTCCGCAATTTCCGCCAGCGTTTTGGACTGCACCCTGGAGCGGCCCCCAAAATTGAGACAGCGAACGGCGGGCAGCGTTGCCGGGAGGTTTCCGACCTTTCCGCCCCTCGTTGATTTTGCCGTCGCACCCAAGGGGTGCCGTCGGGAGAGCTCGGCGCGGAGGGCGTACGACACGGAATTGCGCGTGCGCCGGCTGTGGCGGCCAGGAATTCTTGCACACCGCATAGAGGCCGGGAAATCGACGTCGGGCGCGCCCGGGCGTTGCGCCCCCGATCGAGGATGGTGCCGGCGATCGTCAAGACAAGCGAACATGATGCCGATCCTCTGTCGGTGAGAGTCGACAGACATACGCCACAACATTGCTCAGGAACGTCAAGGACAAGACCTGCGCGATGGCTGCACTTCGGGCGCGCAAGATAGTTTTTGTACACCGCGTAGAGCCTCGCGAAACCGGCAGCAAGCACTGCCTGCATTCAGCGGGGTCGCCTTCGACGCTCGACCTGCCCGGATGAGCGGCGGCACGACAGCCAACGTCGCCTCATCCGGACCACCCGACGTGGCCCGCAGCGCTCACGGTGGGGTGACGCCGGGAGCCGTCCCGAGGGACCAGTTCGACGGTCGCTTCCTGACCCTCATGCGGCCGTGACCGCTTGCGCTGTCGAACATCACGATGATCTTGCTGTCGGCGTCGATGAAGGTGAGCGTGCGGTCGCACTCGCTAGGCTCGAGAACTGGAAGCGGCCGAACGGCGTGACGGTCGCGGCGGCGCCCGTGCCCTCTGCAAATTGACGCAATCGGCAGAGCCGCACTATCTCAATCCGGCCTCACTGCAGAACATCATCCTCTTCTTTTCTACGAAGGTACGCCGGGTGACTCATACGCCGCGATGAGGGTGCGGCGTCATCAAGGTCCTGCGCGCGCAGGGAAGCGTCATCGCCCTGGGGTCGGGGAGATGACGGCGGAAAAGCGGCGGAAGCTTGGCCCATCAGCGCGTCCGTGCCCAACTGTGTGGCCGGGAAGTCACGGCCTTTCGTCTTCGCCCGCATTGTTTCCATGAACACTTGCTGCGCCGCTCATCGCGACTTCACATGCAAAAACTCATAGGGGAACAGGCAGGCATGGCTGTGAGCCATGCGCAGGGAGTGTGCGGTGGTGACAGACATTGCTGCAGGGGTCAGAGAGATCCTCGCTTTCCATCTCGGATCCGACAGGGCAAAGATCGCGAACGATGCCAGGCTCGTCGACGACCTCGGCGCCGACAGCCTCGACGTCGTCGAAATCGTCATGTCATGCGAGGAGAGGTTCAATATCGACATCCCGAACGACGTCGCGACGAAGTTCGTGACGGTCGGCGATGCGGTCGACTTCATCGACATGCAAGTCGCTCAGGCCAGGCAATCCGGGCTCGTCTTTCACCCGCCTCGACCGCGCCTCGCGCTCGGCTAGACCTGCTGTTGCCTTACCAGGTCATGCGCAGGCCGGCGGTCAGCGCGTGGCTGGAGTCCTGTCCCGCGATGGTGCCCTCGTAGCGCACGTAGACGCCCATCGCCTCGGCGATGGCGGTGCTGACCGAGAAGCCCACCACCGCGCCGTCGCGCGTCGGCGCCGCGCCGAACACCGTGAACGGCACCGCAGGTGCGCCGACGAACGAGGCCGTCACCGGACGCGCCGTGTCGGCGTATTCATGGCTCCAGCCCAGACGAAGCTGCGCCGCGATCCGGTCGCGCAGGCCCATGTCCATCGCCGCACCGAGCTGCGCGCCCAGGATGCTGCGCAAGGACCCGCTGGTCTGCTGCGTCACGTTGAGATTGAGCGACTGCGCGCCGGTCTCGGTGAAGCCGTTCTGGGTCGCCGTCGAGCCCTGCAGCAGCGCAAAGGGCGTCACGAAGTAACCCGGCGCCCCGCCGAAGTCGAACCTGTAGCCCGCCTCGAGCTGGCCCAGGAACTGGTTGGCCCCGGCCTGGCCGTAGGCGGTGCGCGGCTGCAGACCGGGAATGTTGATGGGCCGCCACATCTGGTTGGCGTTGTAGGCGTAGGCCGCCAGCGCATCGACGTAGACCGGGCCCTGGACGAAGCCGCCATAGAGGCCGGCCTGCACGGCATCGGTGATGCTGCGGCCGTCGAAGCCGCCGGTCCACTGGCCGCCGGTCTGGTAGCCCACCGTGACGCCCGCCAGGAAGTTGTCGCCGAACTTGCGGTCGAGGCCGCCCGAGAAGCCGCCGACCGAGTAGGTGAAGGTGCCGGCATTGTCGTTGCCGGCGATGGTGCCGGTGCCGCCGACGGCGCCGCCCCAGGCGCCCCACACCCCGGGCGTCGTCGTATCGCAGGCCACGTCGCAGGCTTCGGCCAGGGCGATCTTGGTGCCGCGGCCGCCGGCGCTGCCGGCGCGGTTGGCGAAGTTGCTCATGAAGAGTTGCGCGCCCTGGACCATGGCGTTCTGGAAGCCGGCATATTGCTGGCCGCTGATCATATCGAGGGTCTGCGGGCCGTTCGCCGTGCTCAGCCCGATGATGGCGCCCAGCACTGTGGCATAGTCGCCGCTGGCCGAGCCAATGGTCTGGTCCAGGGTGCGGCCGACCTGGCGCTGGTTGTAGGTGCGCCCGCCGAAGTCGAAGCTGTTCAAGGTCAGCGTCAGGAAAACGTCGTTGGCGTCGTAGCTCAGCGACGGCGTGAGGAAGGCGAAGTTGCTGGTCACGCCGGAATAGGTGCCGGCCACGCCGCCCGTCGCGCGCAGGATGGTGTAGGTGGTGCTGAGGCCGTAATTGCCCGGTTGCGCCAGCACCTGCACCGTGCTGTTGCCCTGGATGGCCGCCATGCCGCCGACATTGATGCGGTCGGCCTGGCCCTGGGCGTTGGCCTCGACCTGATAGACGCCGCCCTGCTGGGCGAAGTTGCCGCTGACATTCAGCGTGCCGATCGAGTTGCCCGGCGCCACGGTCCCCACGGTCGCGACACTGCCGCCGATCGTGCCGTTGCCGCCCAGCGTGCCCGCCGCACCCACCGCGACATTGCCCACGACGCTGCCGTTCACCGCCAGGGTGCCGGCCGTCACGACGGTGCCGCCGGTGTAGGTGTTGGCGGCCGCCAGGTTCAGCAGGCCGGCGCCCTGCTTGTTCAAGCCGCCCGTGCCGCCGAGCCCGCTGGCGAAGGTGACGCTGTTGCCGTTGGTGTCGAAGGTGGCGCCGGCGGCGCCGAGCGGCGCCAGCCGGGAGGAGATATCGGTCGTGGTGCCGGCGGCCCATTGCAGGCCGCCACCGGCCAGCGTGATCGGGCCGGTGCCGAAGTTGTTGAGCGCGTTGAAGTTGATCAGGCCGCCGGCGATCGTCGTGCCGCCCGAGTAGGTGTTGGTGGTGGCGAGCGTCAGGATGCCGCTGCCGACCTTGGTCAGGCCGCCGGTGCCCGAGATCGCGCCCGAGAAGGTCGTGCTGGTATTGTCGTTGCCCGTGGTCAGGGTCGCGGCGCCCAGCGTGACGGCGCCGGCGCCGGCGAGCGAGCCGATGGCCTGGTTGAAGTTGTTGAGATCGAGCACGGCCCCCGACGCGACGGTGAAGGCGCTCGACGGCGCGAAGGCGTTGGTCGCGCCCGCCTGCAAGCTGCCCATGTTGACCAAGGTGGCGCCGCCGTAGCTGTTGCCGGCGCTGGCCAGGGTCAGCGTGCCGCTGCCTTGCTTGGTGAGCCCGCCGCTGCCGCCGAGCCCGGTCGCGAAGGTGACGTTGTTGCCGTTGGTGTCGAAGGTGCCGCCGCCCGCGCCCAGCGCCGCGAGCCGCGAGGAGATGTCGAGCGTGTTGCCGGTCGCCCATTGCAGGCCGCCGCCGTTCAGGGTGATCGCGCCCGAGCCAAAGTTGTTGGCCGCGGCGAAGTTGATCAGGCCGCCGCCGCCCACCGTCGTGCCGCCCGAATAGGCGTTGGCCACCGACAGCACGAGCGTGCCGGCGCCGTTCATGACGAGGCTGTAGCTGCCGGCATTGGCGCCGGTGCCGCCCGACCCGGTCTGGTCGGCGATGGCGTTCGACATCGTCTGGGTCTGTCCCGCCCCGGGCGCGAAATTCACCGTGCCGTTGCCCTGCAGGAAGATGCCGGCACCGAACGCCGAGCCGTTGCCGCCGCCTGTGATACCGCTGCCGGCGGTGACGCTGTTGCCACTAATGGTGAGCGCTCCGCCGAGCGTGAGGTTGCCGCCCTGCTGCACGAAGATCGCGCCGCCCATGCCGGCGCCGCCGCCGCCGCCGCCCGCGCCGGCGACGCCATTGCCGCCGCCGAAGCCGCCGGCACCGGCGGCGCCGCTACTGCCACCACCGCCGCCGAAGCCGCCTGCCCCGGCGACGGCACCGAGGCCGCCGCCGCCCGCGCCGCCGCCGCCGAAGCCACCCTTGCCGCCGGCACCGCCAGAAGCGGAAGCGCTGCCGCCGCCGCCGCCGAAGCCACCCGCACCACCGGCTCCACCCACACCGCCGCCAGCGCCGCCACCGACGCCGCCGCCGCCGGCAGCGC
>DATHNU010000661.1:0-2258 GCA_035485695.1 Reyranella sp.
TGAGGGCATAGCATAAAATGCCGTTTTTGCCACCCGCTACTGGCTACACCGCGACGCCCAGCAGATCGAACGCCTTCTGCTGCACCGGGGTCGGCCGGGTCACCACGCTCAGCGGATAGTTCGGGTTGATCGCGGTGACAATCGTATTGCGCGCCAGCGTCGCCAGATCGGCCAGCAGCGAGCGGAAGCTGTGCACCGGCAGACCATCCGGCGTCCTGCCGGTGGTCTGCTTCTGCACCGCCGCCGTGGACCGCTGCGCCTGCGCCACCACACTGCTGCGCAGCGCTTCGGCCTCGTCCTTGTCGGTGTCATCGAACAGCATCGGCGCCAGGCACTGGCGCATGTGCCATTCGAGGTAATAGGCCAACATGCACAGAAACACGTGCGCCCGCACCCGATCGGCCAGCCAGTGATACACCGGCCGAACATGCAGATCGACGGTCTTGATGCAACGGAACGCGCGCTCCACCCGGGCCAGGGATTTGTAGCTACGCACGGTATCGGCATCGCTGAGCGTCGCCTCGGACAGGCTGGTACGCACGACATATAACCCATCGGTGGCCGCCTCGGCGGCGATCTCGTCGGTCTTGCGGGCATAGCTGAAGCTGTCGTCGGTGATCGTCAGATCGAAATGCTTTTTCATTTTGTGGGTGTTCAGCACCGCGCCCACCGCGAGCGCGATTTCGGCGGTGCCGCGCAGCGGATCGCGCTTGCGCCCGACCCTGGTATTGATGGTGGCGAGATCTTTCTCGGTCGCGCCTAGCAACTCCTCACGCTTGCGGCCGCGCTCGGCGGCGAGATCGGCATTGCGGCAGACCACCAGCCGTTCGCCGGGAAAATCCGGCGATGTGATGCTGGCCATATCGCGCTGGTCGAACGCGTGAGTTGCAGGCTGCCGCTGTTGAGCAATTCCTTGATCGCCGGGGCGCGTAGCGCGGTGATCCAGTCCAGGCCTGCGGCTTTGATGTCCTCGGTAATGCGGGCCTGCGTAATCATGCCGCGGTCGCCGACCAGCACGACGTGGCTGAGGCCGAAGCGCTGCTTGAGTTTCTCGGTCTGCGGCGCGAGCGTCGTCGGATCGCCGGTGTTGCCGTCGAAAACCTCGATGGCCACGGGACAGCCGTCGGGGGCGCAGAGCAGGCCGTAGACAATTTGCACGGTGCCCTTCTTGCGGTCCCGGTTGTGGCCACGCCTGGCCAGCGGGCAGCAGCGTCCTTCCATGTAGCTCGACGAAACGTCGTAGAGCACGAGGCTGCCGTTCTGGAGATGGCGTTTGGCCAGCGCCGTCTCGATGGCGGCCTGGCGCTCCAGCAGCCAGTCGAGCGCGGCGTAGAGTTCAGCATCAGTGACGTCGCCGAGGCCGAGCGCCTCGCCGAGGCTGGAGCACGCCGTGTCGGGTGACAGCGATCGGGCGGTGGCGAGCTTGGAGATCGGGTCGAGGATGCGCCCGGTCAGCATGGCCAGGACGAGGTCGCGGCAGCGATCACCGTCCGGGCCGAGGATGCGCTCGAGGCCGATCTTGCGCGCGGTGCCGAGGGCGGCGGCGGCGTGGCCGTGCGGCAGGCTGCGGGTGATGGTGAAGGCGTCGTGCCCGGCGGCGATGACGGTGCCGCCCTTGAGCACGCCGCGCAGGCCCTCGATATGGGCCGGGGACCAGCCGGAGAGGTTGCACAGCGTGCGTTTGCAGACCTTGCCGTCGAGGCGAAAGCTCTCGCGCAGGAGGATGGCGGGGGGCGAGTTCCGGTTCGGGACGGATTCGATATACATGGCCAAAGTAGGAGGCGATTCGTCGGCGGAGTACAGTAACAAGCGCGTGATTACATGGCTACGTTTTTGGACGGTCTGTGGTGGTTCTTCCAGGAGTTCAGCCAGTTTATAGTAAGGTTAAGAAGGAAGTTGGGGCTAGAATCCGGGCCGTGACGCACATCGCCGGTCACGACCGCTCCCAAACATTCAACTGGTTGCGGGTTTGTGTGTCAAGAAAGGAGCAAAGTGGCTTCGTGCTGTGCGTTAGATGAGGGCAGGCCCCTCGGAGCCGCCTTGCAGGAGGAGGCTTCAAACCACCATGAGCGGCTGCTGCCCAACGGCGATGGTCGTGAGCGTCATGGTCAAAAGGTGCGGCTAGATCGCGTCAGGTATGGGTGAGAGAGACGAATGTAAATGAACCTCTGCCGAAGCGTCGAAAACCAGAAGACGACATCGAAACCAGGGTCTGAACCCGGTCCTGGGATAGAAGCGTGGAGGCTACCTGCTTACTG
>DATHNU010000662.1:0-2181 GCA_035485695.1 Reyranella sp.
CGGCCGCGGCAGATCGACCTTGAAGTCGCCGATCGGCCGCGTGCCCGGGCCGGCCGACAGCACGACGACCCGGTCGGAGAGCGCGATCGCCTCCTCGAGATCATGGGTGATGAACAGCACCGATTTCCGGTCCTCGGCCCACAGCGCCAGGAGCTCGTTCTCCATGAGCTGGCGCGTCTGCACGTCGAGAGCGGAGAACGGCTCGTCCATCAGCAGGATGTCAGGACTGAGGATCAGGGTCTGCGCCAGCGCCAGGCGCTTGCGCATGCCGCCCGACATCTGGTGCGGATAGCGATCGCCGAAGCCCGCCAGCCCGACTCGGCGCAGCCATTCCTCGCCTTGCGCCGTCGCCCGGGCGGCCGGCACGCCGCGAAACTCGAGACCCGCGACCACGTTGCCGATGCCGGTGCGCCACGGCATAAGCGCGTCGGCCTGGAACATGTATCCGGCGCGCCGGTTGACGCCGTCGGCCGCCCGCAGGCGCTCGCCGAACACTTCGACGGTGCCGGACGACGGTTCGAGCAGACCGGCCGCGACGTTCAGCAGGGTCGACTTGCCGCAACCGGTCGGGCCGACCACCGAGACGAACTCGCCCCGGCCGATCACGAGATTGGCATTGGCGACCGCGATGTAGGCGTCGCTTCGCTCGTCACGCGAGGCGAAGCGGCAGGTGATGTCGGCCAGCGCGAGCGCCGGCGCCCCATCGATCGACACGTCGGATCAGGAGTGCTTCTTGGCGCGTTCCGCGAACTCGTTGGTCCACGTGTCTTCGAGCTTGATCTTGGACGGATCGATCTTGGGATCGCCCTCGACCAGGAACTTCAGGCAATTGCCCGGACCATCCGGCGGCATGATGCCGTCGGGCGAGATGGTCTCGCGCACGTTGGCGAACGCCTTCTCGTAGATCGCCTTGTCGCCCAGCAGGTAGGCCGTCGGCACGGCCTTGGCGACTTCCGACGGCGGCGCCGTCTGCAGCCACTCGTTGGCGCGCACGATGGCGGTCGCCAGCGCCTGCGCGGTGTTCGGTGTCTTGCTGAGCAGCGCGGGTTGGCCATAGAGGCAGGCGGCCGGCATGGTGCCGCCGAACAGGTCCTGGTTGCCCTTCATGGTGCGAGTGTCGACCACGATCTTGATCAGGTTCTTCTCTTGCAGGATGGTGACCGCGGGATCGGCCTGCGAGATGCCGTCGACCGACTTGTTCTCGATCGCGGCCACCACCGAGGCGCCGGCGCCAAGGCCGATGGCGACGATGTCGGTGGCCTTCAGGCCGCCCTTGGCCGCCCAGTTGGTGACCAGCATCTGGGTCTGCGAGCCGGGGGCCGTGACGCCGAACTTCATGCCCTTGATATCGGCCGGTCCCTTGACCTTCTCCGCCACGTCGTTGCGCAAGCCGATGGCGAGCTGCATGCCGCGGCCGATCAGGGCGAAGCCCTTGATGGCCTGGCCGCGCTGCTGCATGCGGATCGTGTGCTCGTAGGCACCGGCCACCACGTCGGCGCTGCCGCCCATCAGGGCCTCGAGTGCCTTGGCACCGCCCTGGAAGTCGTTGATCTCGACGTCGAGGCCGGCGTCCTTGAAGAAACCCTTGGTCTCGGCGATCGTGAGCGACAGGTAGTAAAGCGCCGACTTGCCACCGACGGCCAGCACCAGCTTGGTCTTCTCGGGCTTGCCGGTTTGCGCTCGCGCCACATAAGGCGCGGCCACCAGAGCCGGGGCCGCCGCCAAAATCGTGCGGCGCCGCATGTGCAGCTTGGTCATTGTTTCCTCCCAGAAACGTTTGTGGGGCGGGAGAGTGCCGCAAGGTCCCGCGGCCGGCAACCGCGCCAAATCAGCCCAGTCGCGTCTTTAGCGGCCTTGCCGTGCAACATCTGCAGGACGTCCCGTGCTCAACGAGCTCGCTGTCATCGCAGCGCTTGTTGCGCGCCCGATGATCGTCGCCCATCAGGTCGCCTGACCTACTTGAAGGTGCGTTCTTTCCACCACGGGAAATACGACGGCATGCCGCTGCTCACCTTCATCGGGAACCGGGCCGGCCGCTTTTCCAGGAAGGCCGTCACGCCCTCCTTCACGTCGGCCGACTTGCCGCGGGCATAGATGCCCTTGGAGTCTACCTTGTGCGCTTCCATCGGATGGTCGGCGCCCAGCATCTTCCAGATCATCTGGCGATTGAGCGCCACCGAG
>DATHNU010000663.1:0-5900 GCA_035485695.1 Reyranella sp.
ACCAGAAGCTCTCCGGCTTTGACGCGCTGGAAATCGTTGATGGGCACCTTGGTAAGATAGCCCTCGATCTTGGCGCTGAGCGGCGTGAGGTCGCCTTTGACGTAGGCATCGTCCGTGGTCTGCGCGACGTGCGCGCCGACCCAGGCGTCCCAGCGCGACGCGAACAGGATCGCGACGGCCGCCGCGATTGCCAGAATGGCAGCGCTGACCGAAAGCCCGAACAGTCGCTTCAACTGTTCGGGCTTGATCCGTCGGAAGAAGGTGCTGCGCAACACGATTCACGCGCTCCCGTAAACGAGCCGCGTGAAGGATGCCCGATTCTGGCGCCCAGATCATGCCTTCGATGCTGCTGCCGGCAGGAACTATAGCGGGACAAACGTGACTTGGAGGGCCGTTCCTTGGGGCCCGCTTACTTTTTGGATTTCAGCGGTCCTGCAATGTCGACGTTCGTCGACGCCTCCTCGTCACCGAGCATCTGATGCACAAGGAAGGAGATGGCGCTCCGATACTTGCTTCGTGGCCCCCTTCACAGGGTGCGAAGGGATCAACCTTCCATCCGGGTCAGCGCCCACTTCACCGTGCTGCCCTCGATCGGCACCTGGCCGACCAGCACGATCTGCTCGGTGCGGCGCACGCGGCCCTCTTCGCCGAGATAGATGCTTTCGGCCAGGCCGATGCCGGCGCCCGAGGCGCGCAGCCGCCAGCCACGGCCGCTCGGCAGGCGCATCAGCACCGCCTGGCCGCTTTGCGCCAGGGTCGCCTTGACCGCGGGATGGAGATGGAAGCGCACGATGAAGCGCCGGTCAGCCACCGTCACCGGCCGTCCTTCAGGGCCTGTGAAGGTGTCCTCGCCGCGCAGGTCGCCGCCGTCGGGTGACAGCCACAGCCGGCGGCGGTGGATGATGCCGTAGAGCGAGCGATACCCGTCGTGGCTCATGTCGAGCCACTGCGCGCCGTCGTTCTCGGCGCGGTCGACCAGCACGTTGCCGGCGCGATATTCGAGCGCGCCGTGATCGGTTATCTCTGTCGAATTGGTGTCGTCGACGACGGCCGTCGAGTGCGCCGCGGTGTAGCGCATGAAATGCCGCCAGTCGCGCGGCGCGCCGGGGTAGGTGCCGCAATTCACGATCAGGCGCTCGTGCGCCGCGCTCATTTCGAACGACAGCGTGCCGGCATGGGCGATGCCGTCCATGCCGCGTCCCGGCGGGCTGCCGGCATCGACGATCACCAGCGAGGTGCCGGCCGCCAGGCGCTGGAAGCCGCTCGCCAGCGCCATCATCGGCGCGCCCTCGCCCGAGCCGGAACGCGCCAGCACCAGGTCGGTGAAGCTGCGGTCGCCCTCCCAGGCGCCGTTGAACAGCGCCAGCCCGCCGTCGCCGTGGCGGAAGAAGCGCAGCATCGGCGCCATGCGGTCGATGGCGGCGATCAGCTCCGCGGGCGCCCGACGCTCGGCCGAGGCGAGCGCTGCACGCACGTCGAGCAGATGGCGCAGCACGGCGAGCTGCAGGTGCGGCGCGCGCTCGGCCACGATGCCGTCATGCATGACGTAGCGCTTCACGAACCGCGACAGCCGCGTCAGCGTCTGCTCGAGGCTCTTCTCGTAGCGCTTGCCGTCGCGCAGGAAGGCGAGGTCGGCGAAGACCAGCGCCTTCAGCGCCGCGACCGCTTCATGGCCGACCAGGCCGGTCCGCACCGCGCGCTTGAGATGGGCGCGCTGGCGGGCCAGCGAGAACACGAGCCGGGCGGCGAAGCCCGCGTCGGCGGCGGTCGACAGCCAGTCGTAGTGGCGGATCCAGGAGACGATGCGCTCGGCCAGGACTTCGCGCCGCCAGGGGACGGGCGACCAGCGCCATTCGCGCTCGGTCCAGTCGTCGACCAGGCGGACGGCGAGCGGGGCCGCGTTGGGATCGCCGCAATCGCGCAGGTCGCGCAGCCAGCCGAAGCCGTTCAGGGCATCGAGCCACAGCGCGGCAGCGCCCGCGCGCTGCCACGGCGGATCGTCCGAATCGGGCGCGACAGGGCCCGCGCTGCCGCGGGCCAGAAGTTCGCCCAGGAGCAGGCGCTGCCCGGTCGCCTGATCGCCCGGCCAAGTGTCGGGCGCCACGGCGAAGAAGCTTTTGGGGGTGCCGTATCCCAGGGTCAGGGAATAAAGGCGGGAGGCGAGCAGCCAGCGGCCGAATTTGCCGCTCTCGCTGGCGGCCGCCTTGGCCGGCCGGTTGGGCACGGAGCGAATGGGCCGGGCGCCGGCCGTCAAGGGCTCACCGGACCGTCGCATGTCTGAAGCAACGAGCGTCATCTTTTCTGTTCTTTTTGGTCCGGCGGAATTTCCGCTGGCCGGTCGAGGGGTTGCGGAGTTTAACCGACCCGGACGGCCGTGGCGATGCCCCAAGGCGGCCCCGGCGCCGCCGCAAACCCCGCCCTTGAACCGGCCCGCCGGCTCCCCAGATTCACCATAAGGGAAGGCCTAAATGGGTTCCCGGCCACTCGCTCCTCGGAGGAGGGTTTTTATGAGCCGTGTGTCGATGTTCAATTCGCCTCTGCTGCTGGGCTTCGACCAGCTCGAGCGCACGCTTGACCGCCTGGCCAAGAGCGCCGAGGGCTACCCGCCTTATAATATCGAGCGGATCGGCGAGAACGGCCTGCGCATCGTGCTGGCCGTGGCCGGTTTCACCACCGGCGATCTGGTGATCGAACTGGTCGAGAACCAGCTGTCGGTGCGCGGCAAGCAGACCGACGATACCGACCGGGTCTTCCTCCATCGTGGCATTGCCGCCCGCCAGTTCCAGCGCGCCTTCATGCTGGCCGACGGCATCGAGGTGACGGGCGCCCGTCTCGACAACGGCCTGTTGTCGATCGACCTGGTGCGGCCCGTGGCCGAGCCGCGCATCCGGACCATTCGCATCGATGCCGGCACCAAGGACGCCGGTGCCGACAACACGATCGACATCACCGCACGCCGCACTCACTCCCGGTGAGGGGTTCGCGCTGACGCTGCCAAGGAGGTAGCCATGGAAAACGAGCAGACTAATCTCTTCACTCCCCTCGCCGAAGAAGCCTTTCTGAGCCTCGGCGCCGAGCAAGTCGCTTATGTGAAGGCGATCAACCTGCCGGACGGCAAGCATGCGATCGGCATCTTCTCCGCCGACGGCAAGCCGATGGCCGCCGCGCCCTCGGTCGAGATCGCCCAGGCGCTGATCCGCCAGCACGATCTCGAGCCGGCACTGGTTCACTGAGGATGACGCGTTAAGCGATCACACCCGCCGCGATCAGGCCCCTCTCCGCCGCGCAGCGGGGGAGAGGGAGGGGCCCATTGCGAAGCAATGGGAGGGTGAGGTGGTCCCTCACCAGTGATGATGGACGCGGGTGAGACGAAGACCCACCTCACCTCCCCGCGCTGACGCGCGGGTCCCTTCCTCTCCCCCCGCTCGCGCGGGCGGAGAGGACGTATGAGCGAAGCGTGAGAGCTCAGGCCGCGCTTTGCGCTTGGACCGAGGATTCGACCAACAGTGCATAGAGCGCGTCGGCGCTTTCGGTGGCGCGCAGCTTCTCGACCAGGCTGCGATCGCGCAACAGGCGCGAGACGCGCGCCAGGGCTTTAAGATGGTCGGCACCGGCGCCTTCGGGTGCCGTCAGCAGGAACACGATGTCGACCGGGCGATCGTCGATGGCGTCGAAATCGATCGGTTGGGCGAGGCGCGCGAACAGCCCGATCGGCTTGGCGAGCGTGGCCATGCGGGCGTGCGGAATGGCGATGCCGCCACCAATTCCGGTCGACCCCAGGCGCTCGCGCTCGAGCAGGCGGTCGAACAGGCGACGCTCATCGAGCTTGAAGAGGGTGGCGCCGCGGCTGGCCAGCTCGGCCAGCAAGGCCTTCTTGCCGGACGCCTTCAGGTTCGCCAAAACGGCGTCGGGGCCGGTCAGCAAATCCGCGATTTCCACAATGTCACCAATGGGTTAACGGGCGCAAACCAATTGCGCTCGGCCGAGGGGTGCGACCCTATAGGCGCCTCGCCCGGGCCGGTCAAGCCACTCCTTTGGCGAGCCAAATGGGCCTCAGTCGGCGGGGCCCGACAGCGCCTGCGAGGCGATGTGCGCACTCGGCAAGGCAGCCGGCAGGCTGCGCCCCATGCCCAGGCGACCGAGCCTGCGCCGCTCGGCCGACGAGGGAATGCGCATGGCCTCGCGATACTTGGCGACGGTGCGCCGTGCGATCTCGACACCCTCGCCCTTCAGCAGATCGACGATGCGATCGTCCGACAGCGGCTGATGCGAATTCTCGCCGCCCACCAGCAGGCGGATGCGTGAGCGCACCGACTCCGACGACACGACCACGCCCGGCGTGCGCGCCGGCAGCGCCGAGGTGAAGAAATATTTCAGCTCGAAGATGCCGCGCGGCGTGGCGATGTACTTGTTGGAGGTGACGCGGCTCACCGTGCTCTCGTGCAGTTCGGTGGCGATGGCGATGTCGCGCAGCACCAGCGGCCTGAGCGCGCTCACGCCCTTGCGGAAGAAAGCGTCCTGCTGGCGCACGATCTCGCGCGCCACTTTCAGGATCGTGGTGGCGCGCTGCTCCAGCGTCTTGACCAGCCAGTTGGCCGACTGGAAGCGCTCGGCGACGAAGTCGCGATCGGGCTTGGCGCGCGCGCCCTTCATCAGCGTCGCGTGGTAGTTACGGTCGACCAGCACCTTGGGCAGCGCATCGGTGTTGAGCTCGATGTGCCAGCCCTCCTCGCCGGTGTCGGCGTCCTTGGCCGGGCGCAGGAACAGGTCGGGCGCCACCGGCTGGATGGGCTCGTAGTCGAAGGCCTGGCCGGGGCGCGGATCGAGCGTGCGCAGCTCGGCCAGCATGTCGCGCAGATCCTCGTCGTCGACGCCGCAGCGGCGGCGCAACTGGCCGAGTTCGCCGGCGGCCACGAGGTCGAGATTGTCGAGCAAGGCCTTCATCGCCGGGTCGAGCCGGTCGCGCTCGGCGAGTTGCGCGCCCAGGCATTCCGCGACGGTGCGCGAGAACAGCCCGGCCGGCTCGATCTGGCGCAGGCGCGCGGCCACGGCCTCGACCATTTCCAGGCTGACGCACACCGCGTCGGCCACCACCGCGGCGTCGAGGCGGCAATAGCCTGCTTCGTCGAGACCCTCGGCGAGCTTGAGCGCGATACGGCGCTCGGCTGCGTCGGAAAACATCAGCTCGATCTGTTCGAGCACATGGACCGCAAGCGAGCGCGGACGCTCGGCGACGAAATCGAGGGCGTCGGGCGCGTCTTCGCGTTGGCTGCCTTTGCTGGCGGCGCCATCGCCGCCGCGGTCGGCATGCTCGCGCGTCCAGCGTTCGTCGGCCTCGGCCAAGGCAGGCGCGGCCGCAGCCAGCGCTTCGGCGGTATCGGCCGGCGCGTCGAGGACCGGGCCTTCCGCCTCGGCGATCGGGCCGTCATCCGCCGACCCTTCCGACAGCAGCGGGTTCTTTTCCAGTTCCTGCTGGATGAAAGCGGCCAGTTCGAGATGCGAGAACTGCAGCAGCTTGATCGCCTGCTGAAGCTGCGGCGTCATTGCCAACGTCTGGCGCGAAGCCAGGATCAGACTCGGTCCGATACGCATTTACCCACCCCCTGAAGGTCGCTAGACCTCCCCGTACGGGGTCTTAAGCAATAACCATGCCAGCCGTCAGATCAAGTGCGATTTCGAGACGGCGACCCACACTAGGCCGGGGTCTTCAGTGCTCGAAAATGTCGATGTCCGGCCAGCCTGCCAAGTCGAGGCGCGCCCGCGTCGGCAGGAAGCGGAAGGCGGCCTGGGCCAGCTCCGTGCGGCCCTCGCGCTCGAGAAGCGCATCGAGCTTGGCCTTGAGCGCATGCAGATAGAGCACGTCGGACGCGGCATAGGCGAGCTGCTCGTCGCTCAGGCTG
>DATHNU010000664.1:0-4690 GCA_035485695.1 Reyranella sp.
GCCGACGCCGAAACCAGGCGCCTGGCCGATGAGGCCCTGGCGCGGGCTCAGGCAGATCGGCAGCTGGCGGCGCAGGAAGCCGCGCGCAACGCCGAGGCCAAGCAGAAGGCCGATGCCGAGGCCAGGCAGCAGCTCGCCGCCCAGGGGACGGCAGTCGGGGACAAGAAATCTGCCGAAGCGGCGGAGACCGCGCTACGACTTAGTTTGTCCGATCGGCAGCGAATTCAGGTGGCGTTGACGTCCCTGGGCTTCGATACACGCGGCTACGACGGCGTCCTTGGCGCGCGCTCGCGCGAGATGATCGCAGCGTGGCAAAACGCGCGCAGCCAGCCGCCGACGGGCTTTCTCAGCGAGAGCCAATACCAGCTTCTTCTGGGCGGCGCCGCGCAGGCCCTCGCCAGGTACGACGACGAGCAAAAGAAGCTGGCCGACGAGAAGAGGAAGAAGGCCGAGGAGGAAGCCAGTCTCGCGGCGACCCCGCCGGCAAGGCCCGCCTCGCCAGCGCAACCAGGCGCCACGGCTGCGGGGACGTCCCCCGCGACCGGCACTTTCGACGGCATCTATTCCGGACGAATAAGCTACAAAAGCGGCTCCCAACCGATTTCGATCCAGGTCGTGAACGGTGTCGGCGCGGGAACCTGGATGGTCAGGAGGTGCAACGCCCGGAGTGATTTCACCATCCGGGTTTATCCCGATGGCAACGCCATCCTGGACGTGCACGGGTATAATACCCAGTGCGAGCGAGCTGTCGGCTCCCACGCTGGCCGCATGAACAATAATCAGGTGCAGTTCATTTGGAACACTGCTGAAGGCCAGCAGGACGTCGCATTTTCGCGCCGTGCCAACTGAGTGAAGCCGGGCGACGCAAAAGACGACCTGCCCTCCGGGACGGCGTGGGCCTTCAGACGTCACTCCCCCGCTTGATGACGCCGCGCAGGACGAAGGCCGCGGCCACCGCCAGGAACGGCAGCATGAACAGCGACACGCTGGCGCCCAACGGCATGTCGCCGCTCAGAATGCCGACGGTGAACGCGTAGGTGGCGAACACCTGGGTCGGCCGCAGCGGGCCGCCCTTGGTCAGCACGGCCACGACATCGAAGGCGGCGAAGGTGCCGATCAGGGAGGACAGCACGGTGATGGCGATGATGTTGCGCATCATCGGCAGGGTCACGTACCGGGTGCGACGCCGCCACATCGCCGACCGCATGATCGAGCGTTACAAGGGCATCGCCTCGCGGCTGGCGATCTACCTCGCCTCGCGCTGGCGCGAAGGCGATACGAAGATCCTTGAACGCTCGAGCTGAGGAGGCCGCGCAGCGGCCGTCTCGAAGCATAGCCGACACGAAACTGTGGCCATCCTCGGACAGGTTCTCGAGGGGGAAGCCCGAGTCCAGATCACAGGATGGTCGCAGCGTGCGCTTGCACGCCAAACAGTCGTGTGAGAAGCGAGTTGGACATCTGCGGGCGCCGCGACGAACCACGTTTCTTGTCTTGCGGCGCCGATAGCAATCCCTTCGCGGGACGAGGTTCGACGACCAATTCCAGGGACTTGGAACGGCGAAGGAGGACATCACCGGTGATCAGCTGTCAATTCTCTACCAGGTTCCCGACCTTGATCCTTGCCTCTGAGGCCCCGGCGTCCGGCAACTGTCTCATGACCTGACCGCAAGAGCAGGGAAGCCCCAGTCATGGCGTTGGATAGATCATTTGAGAATGACAGGCCGTGGTGGCCGCTGCTGGCCTCGCAGGCGTACGCGCTGCTGTGCCGTCACGCCGGCTTGATCTGGTTTGCCGGCGCGGTCGTGCTGGGCATCGCCTGGTGCGCCTATACCGGAATCGACGCCAACTACGACCGCCTCAACTATCACCTGCCCTCGGCAAGCGCCTTGTTGCAGGGGCGAATCTTCGAGGACGTCGCCATCTCGAGCGTCCAGACCTATTTCAATCCGGTCATAAACCTCTTCTCGTACGTGCTGTCGCGCGAGCTGGGCTTTTTCTGGAGCCGCTACGCGCAGGTGGCGGTGCAGGCGCTGGCCTGGGCCTTCCTCGCTGCCGTCGTCTGGCGCGTGGTCGTGCTGGAGCTCGAGCCGAAGCCGGCGCACGGCCTGGTGGTTGGCGCCGCGATGGCGGTGCTCAGCCTCGTCGCGCCGCTGTCCATTTTAGTCCTCGGCACCTCATTTGCCGATCTCATCATGGCGACGTTCATCGGTGCCGCCCTCCTGGTCCGTCTGCCGACGGGCTTTGAAGCGCGGCCCTGGCGCGGCGCCCTGACCGGCCTGATCCTGGGCATCGGCGTGGGATTGAAGCCGACCATCCTGCCAATTTGCGTGGCCTACGGCCTCGTCTTCTACGCGATGCTGGCGATGCTCACGCAGCCGGCCAGAGCGGCGGCGGAATTCGCAGCCTTTGGCGCGGCGGCGGCGATGGCGACGCTGCTGGCGGCGGGGCCGTGGGCACTGGCCGTGCTGAAGGAGACCGGAAATCCGGTCTTTCCCTACGCCAACGACTTCTTTCAGTCGCCCTTCGTCCCATCCGTCCCCATGGCGGACAATCGATTCCTCCCAGCTTCGCTGAGAGACTGGCTCAGCGTGCCGGCGCGGCTGGCGATAGGCGGCGACAAGATCACGGGCGAATCTTACCTCCGCGATATCCGCTTTGCCCTGTTCTGGTACGCGCTGGTCCCGGCGCTCGGCGTCTGCGCCGCCTGGCGCTGGCGTCAGGCGGTGGCGTTCTGCCGTTCCGCGCCGCGCACGTGCTTTCTCTACGCCTTTTTCATCGCCGCCTGGCTGGCCTGGGAAGCGACGACCGGCATTCACCGCTATGCGCTGACGCTCGATATCCTCGTCGGCTTTCTGCTGCCCTTGCCGCTTCTTCTCGTGCCGTATCGATGGGCTTGCATTGGCGCCGCCGTGATGGTGGCGCTGCATGTCGGCACGGTGCGCTCGGCCGGATGGGGAGTCCGGCAACACGTGGCCTACGACCAATCCTCGGCGCCGGGTGCGGGCAAGATCCTTGCCCAGGATGCGCTGGTATTCACCTCCCGCAAGTCTTTGCTCGACCCGCCGAAAGGCTATCTCATCGACTATTTCGGGCCTGAGAGCCGACTTGTGATGCGTTCGCGTTTCGAGCCGGGGTTGGCGCTCGATACCAGCGCGGATGGCCCGTTCGCCCAGAAGGTACGAACGCTCCTGGGCCGCCGGTGGCAAAGCGGTGTCTGGTACGTCACCGACGTTGCACCGGATGCGGGCGCCTACACCTATTTCAGCGCTTATGGACTGAAGCTTACGTCGGACTGCACGACAGTCACCACCTGGGCGGCGCCGCGGCTGGTGATGTGCAGGTTATCGCCAGCAGGAGCACCATGATGCCTACATCGTGCGAACTGACCGTCCTGATGCCCTGCCTCAACGAGGCGGAGACGCTGGCCTGCTGCATTGAAAAGGCGCGCCACTATCTCTCGCGCAGCGGCATCGACGGCGAAGTCATCGTTGCCGACAACGGCAGCACCGATGGCTCGCGGACGGTCGCCCGGGAGCATGGCGCCTCGGTGGTCGACGTGCCGGCAAAGGGCTATGGCAGCGCCTTGATGGCGGGCATCCGCGCAGCGCGCAGCCCCTATGTCATCATGGGTGACAGCGACGACAGTTATGACTTCAGCGAACTCGACCCCTTCGTGCAGAAGCTGCGCGAGGGAAACGACCTGGTGATGGGCAATCGCTTCAAGGGCGGAATACGGCCTGGCGCCATGCCCGCCCTGCACCGCTATCTCGGCAATCCGGTACTGACGACGATCGGCCGCATCTTCTTCAAGAGCCCGTGCGGCGACTTCCATTGCGGCCTACGTGGCTTTTCCCGCGATGCCATTCTCGACCTCGATCTTCAGGCACCGGGCATGGAATTCGCGAGCGAGATGGTCGTCAAGGCGACGCTGAAGGGTCTCAACATCGCCGAAGTGCCGACGACGCTCTCGCCCGACGGCCGATCACGACCGCCGCATCTGCGCAGCTGGCGCGACGGCTGGCGCCACTTGCGTTTCCTGCTTCTGTTCAGCCCGAAATGGCTGTTCCTGTATCCGGGACTTTTCCTGTTCATTTCGGGCCTGCTCTTCACGACCTGGTTGCTGCCGGGGCCTCGGCAGGTCGGTGCGATCTTCCTCGACATCCATTCGCTGCTCTACGCGGCCATGGCGATCGTCGTGGGCGTGCAATCGATGCAGTTCTGGGCATTTGCCAATGCCCACGGCATGCACGAAGGAATACTTCCACCCAATGCCGCGCTCAGCCGCCTGCTCAGCGTGGCCACCGTCGAAAGGGGCCTCATCGCCGCCGCTATCCTGCTGCTGATCGGCCTGATGCTGGGCGTGCTGGCGGTCACTAGCTGGAGCAAGACCGCCTTCGGCCTGCTCGACCCGACCCTGACCATGCGCGTTGCCATCCCGTCGGCGGTCTGCATCGTGCTCGCCTTCGAGATCGCCTATGGCGCTTTCGTCCTGAATGTCCTGGGCATCCGCGAGAGCCGGCCGCACAAATCGGCACGGTCCCTCGCCAGGCACCCCATCGCCTGAGCACCCGAGCGAATGAACCTCGCTTCGTCCAACCTGATCGGCCTGGGGGTCTTTACCGCCATGCTGGCCTTGGGCCAGCTGCTGTTCAAGAAGGCCGGGCTGTCCATCCGCGGCCTACCGCTCGGC
>DATHNU010000665.1:0-2334 GCA_035485695.1 Reyranella sp.
CCGGCCGCCGCACATTCCTGGTTGGCGTCACCGCGGCGTGCACCGCCGCTGCAACGCGCGGATTCGGCCAGACGGCCACACCCGTGCCGCCGCCCTCCCAGGGCGGCAAGTCGTATCTCACCGCTGGCGAGCTCGTGGCCGACCTTGCCGCCCGCCGCGTCTCGGCGGTCGAACTGCTCGACCAGGCCATCGCGCGCATCGAGGCGCTCGACAAATCCATCAACGCCGTCGTGGTGCGCGATTTCGACCGGGCACGCCGGTCGGCGATTGCTGCCGACCAGGCGCTGGCGCGCGGCGAGCGGCGGCCGTTGCTCGGTCTGCCGATGACCGTGAAGGAGGCGTACAACGTCGCGGGCCTGCCGACGACCTGGGGCATCCCCGCCTTCAAGGACTGGCGGCCGCCTGAGGATGCCGTCGTGGTCGAACGGCTGAAGGCCGCTGGCGCCGTGATCGTCGGCAAGACGAACGTGCCGGTGGGGCTGGCCGACTGGCAGAGCACGAATCCGATCTATGGCACCACCAGCAATCCCTACGATATCGAGCGGACGCCTGGCGGCTCGTCGGGTGGCGCGGCTGCAGCACTGGCGGCCGGCTACGTAGCGCTCGAGGCCGGCTCGGACATCGGCGGCTCGCTGCGCACGCCGGCGCACTATTGCGGCGTGTTCGCCCACAAGCCGACCTACGGCATCGTGCCAATGCGCGGCCACACCTTCCCGAGACTGCCAGCATTGCCTTCGGCCGGCGACGGCCTGGCGGTGGTCGGGCCGATGGCGCGCAGCGCGACCGATATCGCGCTCGCGCTCGACGTGATCGCCGGACCGGACGAGCAGCGCGACGGCGTCGGCTGGCGGCTGCTGCTGCCGCGGCCGCGCCATCGCGTGCTGGGCGACTTCCGCGTGCTGCTGATCGACACGCATCCGCTGGGCGCCACGGCCGAGGTGATCCGAACGGCGCTGGCGCAGCTGGCTGATCGCCTCGGCAAGGAAGGCGTCACCGTGGCGCGGCAAAGCCCGCTGCTGCCCGATCTCGCCGAGGCCACCCGCAACCACATGCGCCTGCTCGGCCCGGTGATGACCCAAGGCCGTCCGCCCGCGTACTACGAGCAGATGCGCTCGATCGCGGCGACGATGGGGCCCGACGACCAGAGCCTCGATGCGATCTACGTCCGCAGCGCCAATGTCGGCTGGCGCGAAGTTGAGGCGGCGGCCACCGTTCGCACCAGGCTGCAACGCCAGTGGGCGACGCTGTTCAAGCAATGGGACGTCGTGCTCTGCCCGCCGATGCCGACCGTGGCGTTCAAGCACGATCATACCGACGTGGGCAGCCGCCGCCTCGACGTCGACGGTCAGAGCCAGCCCTATATCAACAACATCATCTGGGCTGGTCCCGCCACCGGCGCGGGACTGCCGGCGACCGTGGCGCCGATCGGGCGTACGAAGACCGGGCTGCCGATCGGGGTGCAGATCATCGGGCCCTATCTCGAGGACTCCACGCCGATCCAGTTCGCGCAGCTGCTGGAGCAGGCGTTCGGCGGCTTCGTGCCCCCTGTGCTTTAGAGCCTGACTGAAAATGCGCCGCCGTTGTTGCCTTCATGGTGAGCAGCCGCGGCCTATTGCGCCCATCATCGACCGCGTTGACCCGGACCGAACGGCGTCGCTCCGAAGTATCGCCCGCGCGTTAAATGACGAAGGCGTGCCGACGCCGAGCGGTGAGGGGACGTGGACAGCCGCCACAGTGGCGCGCCTACGCCAACGGCTCGAACTGACCTAAGAATCCGAGCAATGTGACTTTTTCGGGTGAGTGCTCACGGGCTCCAGCGTGGCCTATTAAGTTAAAACGACGGGGATGACCAGAGATGCTACCTCGGCTTCGCCTAGGCTGGAGATTGCCATCCGAGGTGCGGCCGGCGTGATTTGCGTGCAGTGGCGGCAGGCAATAATAACTGGCCGCGTCAAAAGGTGGTCAGGCCGCTCGCGACGCGCCGAGGCCAGGGCCGGGGCCGAGCGGCCCGCCTCCCAGGAAGGCGGCACCGTGGAGCGCCACCCAGCCCGCCCTGGCCCAAAAACTTTTCAAAAATATTTCGCAGAAAAATCTGCGGCCGTGACGCCCGGTGACTGCGGTGGACGGCTTGTCAGAGTCCGCTATGCCCCGATAGCGACCAAATTCCACGGCGCACCGAAATGACGCGATGTGCCAGAAGCGGGCATTGCGAAGCGTGGCGACACAAGCATCAAGACTGTCTCAAACCGGAGATGCGGCAGCCAGCGCGCGGCGCGCCTCCTCTACCCATCCTGTGGCCTTCATCTCTTCAAAGAGGCTAAGGGCACGCTCAAT